>JADGCO010000008.1 GCA_015228935.1 Magnetococcales bacterium
CAGGTCCGCATCACCATAACCATGACACGCCAAGATGGAGAACTTGTCCATCTGAGAAAAAGCAGCCGAGCAGAACCCCACCAGCAGGCCATTTACAATGCTCTCGGTCTTCCTCATCACCCTGGCAAAACGCTGAAAACATCTCCTCTCCCAAATTCAGTCAAGATGTAGTGCCATACTGAGACAAAAAACTTTAATAAACTATTGAAAGAAATCAGATTTTGCACTACATGTGACGAACATGGGTCAAGGAACTGAACAAACTGCAAAGTTCCCCAAACAGGCTCAACGGGAACAGGCTTTTTCCGCAATTGCCAGTGCGTTTCGCGCAAAAATATTCTCTGCGCCAGATCACGCACCTGGTTCTGCGTGGCATTGTGGTGGGAATTTTTCTGTCGGCCTTGTGGTTTGCCCTGGGATGGGAGAATCCGGTTTCGCAATTGAAATCCATGGCCAAGCTTCCGACAACCTTCCCTCCACCTGTCAGCAATACAACAGACCAGGAAAAGGGGCAATCTGTTCCGTCTGCAAACCTTGCCATTTTGTCGTCAAGACCGCCCGCTGCCGAAGCCCAACCGGGGCCGGTATCAGCAACCCGGGACTCCGGGCATGTCACCACCCTGGTCCCAGCCTCTCTCCCGGCTCCCAGGATCCAGCCCGAACCAACCTCGGCAACCGAAAATCCCGTCTCCAACCCCCAACCAACCCCAAGCCTCTCCGCCTCGGGTACACAGCCTGAGTCAACCTCGGCAACCGAAAATCCCGTCACCAACCCCAAACCAGCCCCAATCCTGCCCGCATCGGATACACAGCCCGAACCAACCTCGGCAACCGAAAATCCCGTCTCCAACCCCATTCCAACCTCAGGCCTCTCCGCCTCGGCTACACAGCCTGAGCCAACCTCGGCAACCGAAAATCCCGTCTCCAACCCCATTCCAACCCCAGGCCTGTCCGCCTCGGGTACACAACCAGAATCGCCGGTAACCATTGCGAATCGAAATCTTGGCGGGGCGACACAGACCATAACCAGACACATCAAGATACGCGGCATGCCCGATATTCAACCTGGACATTTTCTGGTCCTGATCGGAACCTATGCCAATCCTGAAACCCTGGAGTCCCGCCGCAAAAAAATTGTTGCCATCGGTATCCCGGTGCGCATCAGAAATGCAGAAATCCCTGGACAGACATTGACCCACCTCCAGGTAGGCCCCTTTTCAACCCGGCAGGACGCCCGGAAGGCAGCCGCGCTGATCCGGAAAAAAACCGGCCTGCCAGCCGAGGATCTCTATACCCGTTACTATCTGACCGAATAGATCCCGAGCTCCACTCCAACTGCAATGGCCGTACCGAACATGCCAACAAGATCGGGCACCACGGCATGATGGATCAAAATACACTTTTCCGTGTGCCGGACCCTGCTGATACAAAATCCCAGAGCATGTTCACTCAGGAAATCCCGTGCTTTCAGTCGTGGCCGGATTCCGGGCGCAGGCGGGAGATGGCGTTGCCCAGGCTCAGGCCGGGGAATTCCCGATTGAGGCAGTAGAATCCGGCCAACAATTCGGGCACCAGGGAGGTGATGTGATAGAGGAGACCAAATACGGCCACCCGGGCCGCCATTTCCGGTGACTCCAGGGCACCGGCGGGCAGGGTGATGCTCAGGGAGAGATAGGCGACAAATTCATAGATGCCCATGCCGCCGGGGGCCGTGGGGATGGCAATGCCGACCGCAGTCAGAAAAATCAGCACAAAAGCGGTATGCAGGGGCGGAGCCGGCTGGAAACCCATGGCATGCAGGAGGGGCATGAAGGCGGTGACCAGGCACCCCCACATGAGGAGGGTTCCCAGCAGGGCACGGCCTGAATAACGCCAGTGGCCCAGGGTCTGGAATCCCTGACTGATCCGCTCCAGCAATTCACCCACCTTGGCAGTCAGCGAACGCGGCAAGAGTGCCCCCAACAGGCGGTGCAAGAGCGAGCGGCTCCACAAAAACACCAGCAGGCCCACCACCAGGACCGCCAACATGCCACCACCCAGGATCAGGGATTTATCCAGCAGGTGGTGATGCAGACCCAGACCCAGAATGGCCACCGTCGAAATGGTCAACACCGAAAGAATGTCAAAGATGCGTTCCACCACGACGGTACCCAGAACGGTCACCCGACTGATGCCAATCTTGCGGCCCACCAGATGCGAGCGGATCAGCTCGCCCACCTTGCCGGGCAGCACCTGATCGACCAGGGTACCCAGGGAGATGCCGGAGAATACGGTCCACAAGGTGACCTCGCCGTGGACCGCCGTCAACAAGGCACGCCAGCGCCAGGCCTTGAAAAACAGGCTCAAACCCACCAGAACCGGCGTCAGCAACACCCATTCGAAGCGGGTCGATTGCAACACGCTCCAGAGCGAACCAATCTCCACATTGCGAAACACCCAGTAGAACAGCAACAGGCTGAGAACCACCGGCAAGGCCTTGCGCAACCAGGACATTCGAGTTTCCCTTTCCTGTTTCCGTTACCGAAAAAGTTTCAAAAAGCCGTTGAACTTGATCTTGAACTCATACCAGGAACGAATTCCCAACACACTGCGCACAATGTAGCTCGGGCGCATATAAAACCGTCGATAGGCCTGGCGTTGGAGGACGATCTGGCGTTGCACCGGGATATGTTCTTCCCAATGATCGACATGAAAGCCCGGTTTGGGATCCAGAACCCAGCGTTGCCAGCGGTCTCCGTCCACCAGACCTTTCTGGCGGGCCTCCTCGAAGAGGGCGGTATTGGGATAAAGGCTGAGAACGGAAACCTGGAAATAATCGGGGTTCAGGCGGTGGGCCAGGGCAAGATTGTGGCGAATATCGGCCTCGGTCCGCTCGAAAGGCAAGCCAATCATGAAATCGGCCACGGTCTTGATGCCCAGCTCGTGGCACCAGCGAAAAACCTGTTGGATCTGGGCAACGTTGGTCCCTTTTTTCAGGGCTTCCAGACCGGCGTCCGTGGAGGTTTCGACCCCGAAGGAGATCATGCGACATCCAGCCCGCCGGGCACGTTCCAGGGATTCCCGGGTGACGGTATTGACCCGCCCCCGAAAATCCCAGTGAAATTTCAGGCCCCGCCGTTCCACTTCGTCGCAAAACTCGATCACCTTGCGGGGTGATACATTGAACAGGTCATCGTAGAGGTGAATCTCTTCGTAGCCCATGCCCAGACACACTTCCACCTCGTCAATGACATTGGCCGTCGAGCGTCGGCGATAACGTTTGTAGGGCACGTCACAAAAGGTGCATTGATAGGGACACCCCCGGCTGCTGATCAGGGTGGCCAACCGGTCACTGACACCGAGAATGCTGTGATAATCGATGTGGCGGATGAAACGGCGATCCGGAAAAGGAAGGGTATCCAGGTCCTCGGTATATCCCGGCATCACGCCCAGACTTCCCAGAAAGCGTTTGTCGTGGAAAACCCGTTCGCGCCAGGGCTGGATGGACTCCCGGGTATAGACCCCCTGGATGGTGGTGATCTCTTTTCCCTCCTCCAGAGCCTTGACCAACTGCGTGAAGGCAACCTCACCCTCTCCCACGACGATGGAGTCAAACTCCGGCAATTGGGCCGCCTCGAAGGGAAAGGCAATGGGGTGATGCCCACCCAGGCAAATATGGGCCTTAGGGACCACAGAACGCACGGTACGCGCTGCCTGGATCACATCGAGCAGGGAGATGGTAAAGCTCGTGATGCCCACCACATCCGGCTGAATGGCCCGCACCACCTCTGGCAAGGTCGCCTGGGTGATGCGTTCCCCGATACAATCCTTGAAAAACAGCTCGTGGCCAGTGGAGTGTTCTTGCAGATAGGTCAGAACATAAAGCGCCCCAAGGGGTGGGAATGCGCCAAAATCATCGGCTTCAAGATACCCTTCCCCGGTTTCGTCGGGATATTCGACCACGGTGTTTTCATCGGGGGGATTGAGAATCAGGATTTTCATGGGGATTGCCGTCCTGCCGGAGTTCAGATGGCGAACATCCTAACCCAAACCCGGTTCCCTGACCAGTTTCCTGTTTCTCATGGCTGTAGCCAAAAAAATTGGCGTTCTCAATGCTGGTATTCTGTTTCAAACAAAACATCCATATTTCTTGCCCCATGTAAAATGCGAACAACCTGAACACCATCATGTGTTTCACGATAAAAAATAACGTAGTCTCCAACTGGAAAATAACGCAATCCAGGCGCGATGTCTGAACGTGATCGACCGAGACGTGGATTATCTGCCAATAGAATACATTTACTTTCGAAAGTCATGACCAGACGATCAGCCGCTTCTGGATTATCTTCGGCAACATATTGCCAGATCGACAACAGGTCATTTTCCGAAGCTTTTGTGCGAGTCAGTTTTGCCAAGATATTCCTTATTCCTGGTTGCGTTCAGCGGCAAACCGTCGCCGTGCTTCCTGCAAAAGGTCTTCCATGCCAACAAACTGACCCGGGCCGCTCTCGATACCCTCCTGCCATTGTCGGCGAATTTCTTCGAACTTCTGCTGACGAACAGACCTTTTATTCATCCACTCCTGCAAGGCTTCAAGAACAACTTCGTCGCTGGAAGCATATTCGCCATCGGCGATGGATTGGCGCACGACAGATGCCATCTCCTGGTTCAGAACAATGCTGATTGTTTCAACAGTTGTCACGATTGCACCTGAGCATGGGCCTCGGCCTCAAGATATCACTCCCCGGTTTCGTCAGGATATCCGATCACGGTGTTTCCATCGGGGGAGGTTGAGAATCAGGATTTTCATGGGGATTGCCGTCCTGCCGGAGTTCAGATGGCGAACATCCTAACCCAAACCCTGTTCCCTGACCATCCCCCGAGATCAACCCGAAAAAAGGATTATTCGTGCGCCTGAGTTAAAATCAGGCTTGCTTTTCCTGCAAAAGATTGGCGACCATTTCTGGATGGCTCTGAATTACCTGCAACAGGATTCGGGCAGGTCCTTCCGGTTTGCGTCTTCCCTGTTCCCAGTTTCTCACCGTTGCCAAAGAAAATTTGAACCGTTCGGCAAATTCCTGTTGGGTCAGGTGCAATTTTTGTCTGATGATCTGCACATTGATATCGACAACCGGAACCTTGGTAATACGAACCCGGCTTTCGTCCCCCTGGATATAGGACAAAACATCATCCAAACCAGAGAGAATCATTTTATCTTGCTCGGTAACAAAATTTTCAGGATTTTCAGATGACATAGACATGGCAGCCCCCTAAACTTAATAATTCTAAAAGCAGCATGGTTACAATACAGCAAGCTGCTTGGCTTTGTTTTTGTCTTCCAGGTTTGTCGCGTGATCTATACCACATAAATTTCTCCATTTTTCATTCAATATAGATAAAAAACTACTTTTGCATAAAATCTTTCAAAAATTCATAAACAGCCTTAGCAATAACTCCCTTCGTAATTATGCCGGCATGTTTTTTAAAAGCACCGTATAATTTTTCGATCTTTTCAAAATATTGTTTAATCCCCTCTTTCGCTTTATCACAAGATTCTACATTATTATCAGGCTTCAAAACAATTGAAAGCAAGAATATTTCGTCAAGAGTTTCTGAAACCATATAGCCAATGAGTAATGGCCGTTGTTTACCCCACTCCATTATCAGTATTCCTTTGTGTTCAGAAGATTGCCCTCGCATTGGTTCACTGCCAAGAAGCAAATACAGAGCTTCCTTTTCGTGGCCGCTCATCAGAATATCAACCTGTTTGGCGAATCCATCTGACTCGACAAACGTCACACTCTTGATTTCCTGGGTATTCATAAAGACTCCTCATTCTGTTGGATTGGAAAACATCATGCTTTTTTCTTGATTTTTCAGGTTACCAGGCAACCTGCCAAATTTTTGTACATTTTCCGGATACCATCAGGATGCAGGATAACGCCATTGGCTTACTAAGTCAATGGCGCACATGACCCAAAACAAAATAATTTCTACGCCCATAAATAAAAGACCCCATTCTCACGGGAGGATGGGGTCAGGTGGGTGGCGGCGGTGGGCGGATCAGACTTCGATGTTGACCGGTTCCACATTGGAAGCTGAGGTGGATGCTTGGCCATTGTGTTCGGAAGAGTCACCCCGTCGTCCATAGGTTGCCGAGTTGAGAAGAAACCGTTCGGTTGCCTGCCGGGTTTCCGCCATTTTTTTGCGGGATTCGGCTTCGAGTTTTTCCAGGTGCGAAGGTTCGGGTTTGGGTGCGCCGATATACTTTTCGCGACTCGATTTTTCCTCTGCCGATTGCTGCCCCTGGAGCTTTTCCCGCAAAGAGACCGTATCACCCGGAAAAGATCCCAGGGTACCTTGCGGAGCGGTCTGTTCTACATGGCGACTCTCCAATTCTTCGCCGTTGTTGGTGTTGATGTCACGGGTGGCGCGTTGCAGGGTGGCCTGTTCCTGCACGGTTCCCGCCGTCCCGAACCCGTTGACCCCTTGCATGAGCGTAAACATGGCACGCCTCCTGTTGATTGCCCCTTTCAACAGATTTATCGGCATCTGTTGGCAACGGGTTGAGAGAAAGGTCGTTTGATCCAGTACGAAGCTCTACAGGTATATCCCTCTACATTCCTGGCAGGCGATCCGATACGAGGTGCCACAAACGCTCCTGGTCCTCATTCTGGATCACGGTAATCCGGCACCAGATTGAATACCAGGTCCCTTCATCCGTATGTTCGGTCACGGCGGCCACCACACCAATACAGGCCAGCCAATGCCAGGGATCCTCGGGAATGGCGAAGCGCAAACGCAACACGTCATCGACCTCGGGTGGTGGTGCCGGAACCATGAAATGAATCACCGGCCCTTCTCCGGGTCCCATCTGGACGACCACCGGCGTCATGACATAGCCCAGCAATGTGATCATATCCTGCCGGATCACCCATTTGACCAGGGTATCCAGATTTTCTCCAAGATTTTGTATTTGTTTACGAAGATTTGACTTTTCCCTGCGCCGCTGCAAGGCCAGACAGGATGTCATCTCCTTGCGGATGCAACGCATCTGCTGTTCCACATCCCGAACCTTGGCCTGACGCCTTGCGGCCAATATTTGTTGCAAAATTTTCAGATAGCTCTGAAATACCTTGCCACAAGCGACCGTGGACTCCGCATCCTGGCCGACCAGGCTGACAACCAACACATCCAGACGGCGTATGACGGTCAGGAAAGGATCTTCCTCATCCGGGACGACGCCCCGGGCACTGACGGCATCCAGCAACAGACGCAAGGCGTTCATGAGTTGTGCCAGGCGCGCATGGGTCACACCCAACGTCTTGACATTGGACATGAAGGCCTCCCGAGCCCGCAGCCGCGAAGGCAACTGCCGGGCATCCGGAAATCTGCCCTCCTGGGCCAGACTCTCCCGAATCCACTCCAGAAGACCGGGAGAAATATTCTCCCAATAAAACGGCAACACCACTTCCACAGAGAGATCTTCCGCCGTGAACGATGCCTCGGACGGCTCCTCTTCTCCCCAGGCTGGTGTTGCCGGCAATTGGATTGAATCCTCATCGGCTTTTCCAGAATCGTGCCACCCGGTACCATGCCATTCGGGATACTCTCTTTCCTGACTGGCAATTGTCTCGTGCAACCGGGATTTTTGTTCCGGAAGAAGCTTGTTGGCCTGCATCATCCGTTGCACGACACCGGCTATTTTGCGGACCACCCGGGTGCCACCCCTTTTATTCCCGGAAAGTGACCCGGCGCGTGAGGCATGCTCTTTCTGTTCCGTATCCAGGATCACCTGGGTGTGGTCCTGGCTGATGGGGCGGGATGAACGGGTCAGATCCCCCCAGGAGATTCGTCTGGAATTTTGCGAACGGAGCCGGGCCTGTTGCGCCCGCGTGATGTAGGCGACCAGATCATCCTGATCCTGGACCGCCATCAGGATGAATTCACAAATCACCTGCCGACGGTCCTGATGCGAATGCCCCTGTTGGTGCCGGTCTGCTCCGGTCACTGCCCGCACCCGCACCACCCGTGCCATGCAGACCAGTTCCGGCAGGTTGGCCCCCATGACCGTGAACTGCAAAGCCAGAATGCTCTCATTCTGCAATTCGGTCCGACGGAGCAAAAACGACAGCCCACCCCCGCTGACATCTCCCTGCACGTCATCCGCAGATTCATAAATCACCCGGACACGTTCCCGCCCGGCATGTCCCGGAAAGGCAATCGGGTCGGGGAGACTCCTCTCCAGATCAATTTCCTGTCGGAATGGCAACACACCGGTTTTGGCAAAAAACAGGCGCGCCGCCTGTTGGGCCTGGGAATCCAGTTCCCGCCAACGCACGGAGAGCAGAGAGGAGAGGCGAAAAAAATTTCTTTGTTGGGTGACCATGGCACGGGAAATCATGACGGAGGCTCCAGAACAGTCAAACTGCGAATCCATCCGGTTCATACATTTTCCAGGCCAACGCCGAACATGGCACCCTTTTCCGGAAGAACAAAAAAAAATCTTTCGCCGGCCATTTTTTTTGATTTGTTCAGCTTGAATTCATGTTTCTCCCCTAGAGTGCCCCCAACAGCAACGCTTCTCAGGGAGAACATCCATGAATGCACACCATGCAAATGAGACCATCGGTACCTGGCAGGAGAGATTTTTTGGCCATGAAAATAACATGCGCACGGAACACGCCGCAAAACAGGATCAGGAGGCGGGCATCGTTGTGTGGGATCCTCTGGTCAGAATTTTTCACTGGGGTCTGGTGTTGATGGTGACTCTGGCCTTTTTGACGGAGGATGATTTCATGTTCCTCCATGTGTTGGCGGGATATCTGATTCTGGGCCTGGTGATATTCCGTCTCATCTGGGGTGTGATGGGTACATACCATGCCCGTTTTCAAACGTTTGTGCATGGTCCACGCCGTATTCTCGGATATCTGTCCACCATTTTGCGCGGTCAGCCGGAACACCATGTGGGACACAATCCGGCTGGTGGCGGCATGGTGGTTGCCATTCTTCTGGTCCTGCTTGTGACGGCTTTATTGGGCATGGCAACCTTTGCTGCCAAGGAGTTTCAGGGTCCTGTGTGGCTGCTGGCCGCCGGACTGGGCACGATGACCGTCAAAACCCTGGAAACTCTGCATGAACTCTTTGCCAATCTGCTGCTGATTCTGGTGGCCTTGCATGTAACCGGCGTGGTGGTGGCCATGGTGCAGCATCGGGAAAACCTGCTCAAAAGCATGTTCACCGGTCGCAAAAGGGCCGTGCCAGTACCAGCCATGATATTGATTCTTGGCCTGATGATCGGTTTCCCGACCCGGACGGTTCATGCCGCAACCCTGGATGACATCCTGGCAACCTATCGCACCCAAGGTGGTCAGGCTTTCTCGGCCCAAAAGGGCGAAGAACTCTTGAACCGGCCTGTCAAGGATCCGGAAGGGGGAGCGGATCGCACCTGCGCCACCTGCCATACCCGCAATCCAAAACAGCGCGGTCAACATCCGAAAACCGGCAAACCCATCGAGCCGCTGGCCCCTGCCGCCAATCCCGAACGACTGACCGATGCCGCCAAGGTGGAAAAATGGTTTGGCCGCAACTGCGAATGGACTCTGGGACGGGCCTGCACCCCCCAGGAAAAGGGTGACTTTCTGACCTACCTCAAGAGTTTATAAACCGAACCGAATGTTTGTTCGATCCGAAAACCATACTTCTGAACCAGTCGAAATAGTTGAAATACAGGAATAAGGAGCATGACCATGGAAAAAATGCGGCTTGCCATCGGTACCATCGTGTTGGCCGGATGTGTAGGGGGATCCCTGTTTTTTGGGTTGGAAACGGCCCTGGGCATGGAAAATCTCGACACATTCAATACGAATACCCTCCTCCAGTTGGCCAGTGCCAGGGAGGGTGGCAAGGATGAGGGCAAAGATGAGGGCAAGGATCAGGATGACAATGGGAAAGATTTCGGCTCCAGGGATGACCGGGGCCGGTCGGGTGCCAAAGGTGACCGCCAACAAGGCTCGAACCAGAACAGACCGAACAACAGGTCCGGTTCACAGCGCGGACTTGAACCGGTCACCCATGCGCAATATACAAAGGAGTGTGGATCGTGCCATTTTGCCTACCAGCCTGGATTGCTGCCGGCCCGCTCCTGGGAAAAAATGCTGGCCGGACTGGACAACCATTTTGGCGACAATGCCAGCCTGGAGGCTGCGATCCGGACTGATCTGGCCGGCTATCTGACAGCCAAGGCCGCCGACCGGTCCAACTACAGTCGGTCCATCAAGATCATGCGCTCGATCCGACCGGAAGAGACCCCCCTGCGGATCACGGAGACCCGATATTTTACCAATCAGCATCAGGAAATTCCCCGGCGTCTCTGGGCTGACAATCCGGAAGTCAAATCCCTGATCCGGTGCGAAACCTGCCACCCCGACGCGACCAAAGGTTCCTACAATGAACATGCCGTCCGCATTCCGGGCCATGGCCGTTGGCAAGATTAAGTAAATGAACACGCCGTCAGCATTCCGGACCATGGCCATTGGCAAGCTTAAGTACCGGTCATCGCTCCCCAGGGGCATGGGGTGGGTCGCTCTGACGCTCTGCTGCATGGTGTTTGCCGGCATTGTTGCCGCCGACGAGGATCATGAAACGGCCAGACGCCTCGTCCAGGCAGGGACCATCCTGCCCCTGGAAAAAATTCTTGCGCTGCACCAGAACATTCAACAAGGTCGCATCCTGGAGGTGGAATTGGAGCGGCACCACGGGAGATTCATCTACGAGGTGGAATGGGTCAATCGACAGGGAATTGTTTGGGAAACGGAGTTGGACGCCACCAACGGTGCCCTGCTCAAACAGAAAAGGGAGAATTGAAGCGTGCGTCTCCTGCTCGTGGAAGACGATGCCGAGTTGGCAGCCAGCATCCGGGCGGATTTGCAGCGGGCCGGATTTGCCGTGGATCTGGCTGGCGATGGTGTGGAAGCGGAATTTCTGGGTGACTCCGAACCCTATGACCTGGTGGTCCTGGATCTGGGACTGCCAGGTCGGCATGGTCTGGAAGTCTTGAAAAACTGGCGCAAGAACGGCAACTCCATGCCGGTGTTGATCCTGACTGCCTGGGACGCCTGGCACGAACGGGTGGACGGCTTCAAGGCCGGCGCGGATGATTATCTGGGCAAACCGTTTCATATCCAGGAACTCGTGGCACGCATCAACGCCCTGTTGCGTCGCAGTCACGCCACTCTCCAGGGAACCTTGTCCGCCGGCAACATGACCCTTGACGAAGAGACCCAGACAGTCCACCTTCCCTCGGGCGAAACCCGCTCCCTGACCGGAACCGAATTCCGCCTGTTGCGATATTTCATGCTGCACGCCGACAAGCTCCTGTCCAAAACCCGGCTGACGGAACACATCTATGAATATGATGCCGACAAGGACAGCAACGTGCTGGAAGTCTATATCAAACGGCTGCGGCGTCTCATTGGTCCGGAACGCATTGAAACCCGCCGGGGCCAGGGATATCTCTTTCGAAAAAACCCCTGAGCCGGATACATTTTTCCCTGAACTCCGAACCTTCATTTCAGTTTTTCTGCGGCTGCTTTCCAAGAAGGGTATCTATTCAGATCCCTTGCAAAAAAAGGATTTGTCATGAAAGACTTTGTTGGGGCTCCGCCCCAAACCCCGCCAGGAGGAAGGGCACAGCCCTTCCTCCTGGACCTCCATCCCAGTTTTTCAAACGTTTTTTAATGGGGGGGACTGAACAGTTTCCAAGAAGGAATCCATGAATCTGAAAATCCATGCCACGCTCATCTATTTTTTTCGGCCTTTTTTCAGGGAACTTTTGACCCTTTTGGCCATTGTCGTCACCTTCACGTTCCTGGAAATCATCTCCCTGGCCGTGGCCTTTCCCTTGTTGTCGATGCTCTTGGGGGCGGATTCCATGGGTACCGGAGGCCGGTTTTTGAAACTGGTCGCCGATTGGGTCACCCATTTCCACCCGCATGATCCCCTCGGATTCACCATCCTTTTTTTCTTTTTTGTCATGAGCCTGGCCGGACTGTTTCATTATCTCCGGGAGTATTATTCGTACACCCTGGCACAAAAAATCCGGACACATTACAGCAAAATTGTTTTTGAAAAATTCATCCGATCCGACTTTGAGTTCATGGTCGAACAAAAACAGGGAAAAATGTTGCACAATATCATGACCGCTCCGTCCATGATGTCCACCCTCTTTTTCCGTGCCCCGGTCCTGGCTGGTAATATATTGAAGCTGGCGGCTATTTTCATTGTTCTCATGACCATCTCCATCCCAGTCACCATCAGCATGGCCATCATCGGTGCGCTGTTTCAATGGGGCATCCAGGTCATTTCCCAGAAAGTCACGCTCCGCCACGCCCGGGAGATCGTCAAGGCCGAGGAAGATGCCAACATTGTGGTCAACGAAGCCCTGACCGGATTTCAGCAGGTCAAAATATTCCAGGCGGAAGCACACTGGGGAAACCGTCTGGCAAACCAGATGGAAATTTTTGAAAGATCAAACAACACAAGCCTGTTTTATCAGGAGATGGGTGCCTTTGCCGCCAAGTTTGGTGTCCTGGCCATGGGGTGCGGGGTGTTTCTGGTCATGCATGGGTGGTTTCCCCATAAAATGACGGATCTGCTGCCTGTTTTCGGTATTTTTTTTCTGGCCACGGTACGGGTTCTTCCGGCCCTGCAGATCATTGCCGTTGACTGGTTGACGATTCATGGGCGGTTGCCGTTTGCCGAGAGCGTCTACCAGGTTCTCAACGAACCATCCCGTCACACAAGCCAGGGAAATGCCCCGGTACCCACACCGGGACAAATTCGCCTGCACAACGTTTCCTACCGGTATCGTTCCCGCAAAAAACCGGCAGTCACCGACGTGAACATGGTCGTCGAACCTTTGCGCATGACAGCCCTGGTGGGTGAATCGGGGTGTGGCAAGAGTACGCTGGCCAATCTGATACTCGGTTTGCTGCATCCCACTGCCGGGGAAATTCTCGTGGATGATGTGCCCCTTGCCCGGATCGAGCCAGGTGCCTGGTTGCAGCATGTCGGTCTGGTCAGTCAGGACACTTTCCTGTTTCACGGCACGATCCGCGACAACATTCAATTCGGTTATTCCTGTTCCGATGCCCAGTTGGAGAGTGCCGCCCGGCAGGCCCATGCCCACGATTTCATCATGGGATTTCCCCAGGGATATGCCACCGTGGTGGGAGATCGGGGTGTCAAATTGTCGGGAGGCCAGAGACAGCGTCTGGCCATTGCGCGTGCCATCGTGCGGCAACCCCGCCTGCTCATCATGGATGAAGCCACCAGCGCCCTGGATGGTGTCTCCGAAACCGCTGTCTGGGAGGCCATTCGCAATCTGACCCGCCACTATACCGTGGTGGTGATTGCCCATCGTCTGGCCACCATCCGGGAGGCGGACGCCATCATTGTCCTGAAAGAGGGGCGGATTGTGGAAGCGGGCCAACACGACCAGCTCCTTGCCAGCCGGGGCGAATATGCCCGTCTGTACCAGAATCCGCAGTGATCCTACCCTCGGATCACCGTAAAAATCGGGGTCATCAATGACCGGATCAGCCAACGACCAGTTTCTCAGCCCAATCCCGCACCGCAAATACCAGTCTGGTCAATTCATCCCGACTGGGCAGAGTGGTGATTTTGTCTGAGCGATCGCAGTGCCTCGTCAACGCTGGGAGGATTCATACATCACGCGACCTTCCTTGAAGGCCCAATAGACAATGGTTCCCGGTACCTGGCTGCGCCGCCGGGCATCTTCCTCGGTACAGACGATAATATCCACACCAACGCCCACATCACCAACCGCATCCCGAAAAAGCACACGACTGTGCAGTGTATTCTCCATGGATGGTCCGATGACCATGAAATCCAGGTCGGAATCTTCCGTGGCCTTGCCAGTCGCATAAGAACCGAACAGGATCACCTTGACCGGTTTGGCAACCTCAACCAGCCGCTGTACAGCCTCGGCCAGGCTTTGTTCGCTGACCATGTTTCCACCCTTTGATACATGAAACAGAAAATATCCGTTTGTCAGCACTCGGTCAGGGTCGCGATCCCTGTCCCTGGCTGCCCGGGTTGACACAACCACTCCCCGGCACAGGCGTATTCATGCCACCGGGTTGATATTCGGGATAGAGATACCCTGGACCTCTCTGTTCCAGGTAGCGAAGTGTCAGGACATTCTGGATGGTGGCGCAGGCAATCCCTTTGACAACATTGCCTTCACGACCCGAATCGGCCTGTTCCGCAGCCGGTGTTGTGGAAAAATTCAATTGCGCTGGCCTGGGAAGCGATTGACTGAGAGTATCTTGGGAAACACTCTCTTCAGGCATTAGGCGAAAGACCGGCATCGGAACGGAACCAGGTGTTGCGGGCAGCACCTCGCCGGTCCGGATCTGGTCGGAGGAGTCCGCCCAGGCTGCCGTGGCCAATAACATGCAACCGGTCAACCCATACAATCGGGTCCTGTTCATGACATTTTGTTCCCGCTCATCGAAAGAAAGCCTCCCCACTCCGGTCGAAAGGAACTCTCTCCCTTCCAGACCCCATGGCAGGCCATTTTCGCACCATTTCCGCAAAACTCCAACCACGAAACATTGTGTGGCCAAGGATTTTGGCTTACGTTATGCGTCGCACTGGAGAAGGCGGCGATACCCCGGGATCGACGCCCGTCGCCTGAGGAGAATGGATTGTGAGCAAGGTCGCATTGATCACCGGCATTACCGGACAGGACGGAGCCTACCTGGCAAAACTCCTCCTGGAAAAAAATTATAGCGTTTTTGGTGCCTGTCGGCGCAGCTCGTCGCTCAACCTGTGGCGACTGGAAGAGCTGGGCATCAAGGACCAGGTCCACTATGTTCCGCTGGAATTGACGGAATTTACGAATATTCTGCGCGTGATCGAAAAAGTCAAACCGGACGAAATCTACAATCTCGCCGCCCAGAGCTTTGTCCACGTCTCGTTCGAACAGCCGCTCTACACCTCCATGGTCAGCGGCATGGCCGTGCTGCACTTTCTGGAAATCATCCGCGAAGTCAATCCGAAAATCCGCTTCTATCAAGCCTCGACCTCGGAATTGTACGGCAAGGTGGTGGAAATTCCACAATCCGAAACAACACCCTTCTACCCGCGCAGTCCCTATGCCGTGGCCAAGCTGTTTGCCCACTGGATGGTGGTCAATTATCGGGAGTCCTACAATCTGCACGCCTCGGCGGGAATCCTGTTCAATCATGAATCACCGCTGCGCGGCATGGAGTTTGTCACCCGTAAAATCACCGCCGGCTTGGCCCGCATCCGCCATGGCCAGCAGGATCACCTGGAACTGGGCAACCTTGATGCCCTGCGTGACTGGGGATTCGCGGGGGATTATGTGGAAGGGATGTGGCGCATGCTGCAACAGCCCCAACCCCAGGATTATGTCCTCGCCATGGGTAAAAACAATTCGGTGCGGGAATTTGTGGAGATTGCCAGTCGGGCCGCAGGATTCGATCTGGTCTGGGAAGGCTCCGAAGTCAATACCCTGGGCCGGGACAGAAAAAGTGGCCGCGTACTCGTGCGCGTCAACCCGGAATTTTATCGCCCGGCGGAAGTCGATCAGCTCTGCGGCAATCCAGAACGGGCCAGGACCCAAATGGGTTGGCACCCCCAGGTAAACCTGACCCAACTGGTGGAAATGATGGTCCGGGCTGACATCGACCGGGCTGCCCAGAGTCGCATCATGTTTTGAAAATCGTGTGACGCCGCGACTCTCTTTTTCCAGTCTTACCGGCAATCCCGGCCCAATTTTGTCATCAACACGCTCCGGGAAGGGGTTTTCCCTGTGGTTGCTGATCAACACTTGACATGGACTTTGGCTTGATCCCTACCGGATCCAAGCCGCTGACAGACACATGCAATGGACTTTGGATCAGACCCGTCTGGATCTGCTCCGGCGCTTCTGGAAACTGGTTTGGCCCTTCCGCTGGTATTTGATACCGGCCTTTTTTGCCATGGTCCTTCTGGCGGCCACCGATGGGGCCATCGCCTTTTCCGTGCAGCCCATCCTGGACCACGTATTCATCAATCAGGATGCGACCACCCTCTACACCCTGCCGTTTTTGCTGCTGGGAATCTTTGCCATCCGGGGTTTTGCCTATTTCATTCAACGCTACTGCATGGAACTCGTGGGAAATCGTGTCGTCCGGCAGCTCCAGGTGGATCTGTACCGGCACCTGCTCACCATGGACATGAGCTACCTGTTGTCACAAAGCACCGGGAGCCTTATTTCACGGGTGATCAATGACACCAACCTGCTGAAAGGAGCGGCATCGTCCACCATTGCCAATCTGCTGGGCGAGGGGTTGTCGGTCTTTTTTCTGGTGGGTGTCCTGTTTTACCGCGATGCCAAACTTGCCATGATGGCCATGATCGGCATGCCCCTGGCCGGCTATCTGATCGTGCAGTTTGGCCGGCGCATGCGCCGCCTGAGCCATTCGCGCCTGGAACTGATGGAAGGGGTGGTGGCCCATCTGGAAGAGACCATCTCCGGTCTGCGTATCGTCAAGGCGTTTTGCATGGAGCCTTTTGAACGGGCCGCCTTTCGCAAGGAAACCAAGGCGGTGTTGAAAAATCAAATGCGCTCTGCCGTGATCCAGTCCGTCTCCAATCCCTCCATGGATCTGGTGGCCGGCTTTGCCATCGGGGGCGTCGTCTTTTACGGCGGACAGTCCGTCATCGACCATACCACGACAACGGGCAACTTTTTTTCGTTCATCACTGCCCTGCTGATGGCCTATACCCCCATCAAGCGACTGTCGAACATCAACAACTCCTTGCAGGAGAGTTTTGCGGCTGTCCAGCGCATTTTTGCCTTTCTGGATATCAAACCCCGCATCGTCAATGCGCCCCAGTCGGTGCCCCTCCCGCCGATCCGGCATGCACTCCATTTTGACAATGTGACGTTTGCCTATGCTCCGGAGCTGGATCCGGTTCTGAAAGAGATCAATCTGGAAATCCGGGCCGGCGAAAGGGTGGCCCTGGTGGGAGCCAGTGGCAGTGGCAAAAGTACCCTGGTCAATCTTGTTCCCCGTTTTTTTGATGTCACCTCGGGGAGCATCCGCATTGATGGGCACGATATTCGAGGGGTTACCCTGAACTCTCTGCGGGCACAGATTTCCATGGTGACCCAGGAGATCATTCTGTTCAACGACACCATCCACCGCAACATTGCCTATGGCGACAAAAACCGCGCCGATGCCGAGGTTCATGCGGCGGCGGCGGCGGCCAATGCCCTCGAATTCATTCAAGGATTTCCCGAGGGATTCAACTCCCGCATCGGGGATCGCGGCATCATGCTGTCGGGCGGGCAGCGGCAACGGGTCTCCATTGCCCGTTCCCTGCTCAAGAATGCCCCGATCCTGATCCTGGACGAAGCCACGAGTGCCCTGGACACGGAAAGCGAACGTGCCGTCCAGGAGGCCTTGGACCTTCTCATGCAGGGTCGCACCACCCTGGTGATTGCGCACCGTCTCTCCACCATCCGCAATTGTGACCGGATCGTGGTGCTGGAGGCGGGACGCATCATCGAAATGGGCACACACGAGGAACTGCTGACCAGAAACGGCGAATATGCCCGTTTCCACCGGTTGCAGTTTGAATATGACACCCCTTGACAAATGAGATGACACCCGATGGATTCCGTAGACCATCTGCGCAATATCGCCATCATCGCCCACGTCGATCATGGCAAAACCACCCTGGTGGACAAACTCCTGCAACAATCAGGAACCCTGGAATCACGCGGTCCCGCCCGGGAACGGGTCATGGACTCCAACGATCTGGAACGGGAACGCGGGATTACCATCCTCTCCAAAAACACGGCCATTCGCTGGGGCGAATACCGGATCAACATTGTCGATACCCCGGGACATGCCGATTTTGGCGGCGAGGTGGAGCGGGTTCTCTCCATGGTGGATTCGGTGTTGTTGCTGGTGGATGCCGTTGATGGTCCCATGCCGCAGACCCGCTTCGTCACCCGCAAGGCCTTTGACATGGGTATCACGCCCATCGTGGTGATCAACAAGGTGGATCGCGACGGTGCCCGTCCAGACTGGGTGGTGGATCGCACCTTCGACCTGTTCGACCGTCTGGGAGCCACCGAACACCAGTTGGATTTTCCCATCGTCTATGCCTCGGCGCTCCAGGGATGGGCCATCCTCCATCTGGATGACCCACGCCAGGATTTAGGCCCTCTGTTCCAGACCGTCATTGACCGTGTCTCTCCCCCCAAGGTGGATCCGGAAGGGAGCTTCCAGATGCAGGTTTCGGCCATGGATTACGACAACTATGTCGGTGTGGTCGGCATTGGTCGCATTCAGAGGGGCCGGATCCGGACCAACAATCCGGTGGTCGTTGCCACCCCGGCCAATACCCGGCGTCAGGGCAGAATATTGCAGATTTTTTCCTACATGGGACTGGGACGTACCGAAGTCCCGGAGGCCTCGGCGGGTGACATCATCGGCTTTTCAGGCATTGGCGGTCTGGGCATCTCCGATACCCTCTGCCATCCGGATTGCGTGGAACCCCTGCCGCCCCTGGTCGTCGATGAACCCACCATCAGCATGACCTTCCAGGTCAATGACTCCCCCCTGGCCGGACGCGAAGGCAAATTTGTCACGAGCCGGCAACTCCGCGACCGTCTTTTCCGGGAACTGGAACACAACGTCGCCCTCAGGGTTGAAGAGACCTCGGATGCCGACAAGTTCAAGGTATTTGGTCGTGGAGAGTTGCATCTGGGCATCCTGATCGAAAACATGCGCCGGGAAGGATACGAGCTGGGGGTTTCCCGCCCCGAGGTGATCATCCGCACTGTGGATGGCAAACCCACCGAACCCTATGAACAATTGACCGTGGATGTGGAAGATCAGCATCAGGGAGCCATCATGGAAGCCCTGGGCAATCGCCGGGGTGATCTTGCCGACATGGTCCCGGATGGACGGGGCCGGGTGCGCCTGGATTACATGATTCCGGCCCGCGGCCTGATCGGATTTTTGACCGAATTCCGGACGCTGACCTCCGGCAGTGGCCTCATGTATCATGTCTTCGACCATTACGGACCCCTCATCCAGGCCACCATCGGCCAGCGCAACAATGGGGTCCTCGTGGCCAAGGAAGATGGCAAGGCCGTCGCCTACGCCCTGTTCAATCTCCAGGAGCGGGGACGCCATTTCATCTCGCCAGGTGAGATTGTCTACGAAGGGATGGTCATCGGCATTCACATCCGCCGGGGCGATCTCGTGGTCAATCCCATGAAGGGCAAGCAGTTGACCAACATGCGGGCCTCCGGCAGCGACGAAAACGTCATCCTGACCCCGCCCTTGCGCCTCAGCCTGGAAGAGGCCCTGGAATTCATCGATGACGATGAACTGGTCGAAGTGACGCCACGCAATATCCGGCTTCGCAAAAAACAGCTCAAGGAAACCGACCGCAAAAAAACCAGTCGTTCCCGTGCCCCTGCTGCCTGATTCAAATGGAGCGTGCCAAGGAAAGAACAATCCAGCCCGTTTGTTGGATGCAACGGGCGGATTCTACCAGATCCGGGGTACGGCTCAGAAAAATGCCACTTTGCACCCGGTTTCGTATTGATGGGATTGCCCTTTGCGTGTTCCCGGCAATGAGGTACGATGCCAAGCATGATCGACGACGATGATTCCATCTACCATCGCCTTTTTTCCCATCCGGAAATGGTGTCCGACCTGCTGCGGAATTTTCTGGAGCCTGACCTCCTGACGGAGCTTGACCTGTCGCACATGCGGCGGATGAACACCAAGTTTACGTCCCGGAGTGGTCAACGGCGGCGGGGAGACGTGGTATGGGAAATTCCCACCTGCGCTGGCAGCAGTGTGTTCTTGATCCTGATTTTAGAATTTCAGTCCGATATTGACGAGTGGATGGTGTTGCGTCTCGATGTCTATGTCGGATTGCTCTACCAGCAGTTGGTCGATGAGCGCAAATTGAAGCCTGCGGATGGTCTGCCGCCGGTACTTCCCATCGTTCTTTACAATGGCGAGAAACCGCGCTGGAATGCGGCCACGAGTTTGCGGGATCTGATCCGACTACCGGCAGGCTCACCGTTGTGGCAATATCAGCCCGAGATGCGGTACCATGTGATTGACGAAGGGAAATTTCCGGATCAGGATTTGAAGGGCCGTTGGTCCCTGACCGCCGTTTTTTTCCGAATACAGCATCCGGTCAGCCCTGCATCGGTCCTGGATGCCAGTCGCGACCTGGTTGTCTGGTTTGACAAACACCCAGATGGTCCACCCCTGAAGTATTTGTTCCGGGAACTGTTGGTTGTGGCCCTGGAACGGGTCAAGCAAAAAGATCCTGGCCCACCTGTTCCTGTGGAACTTGAGGAGGTTGTCATCATGCTGACAAATTATATCGATAAATGGGAAAAGGATATTGAACACCGAGTTCGTCAAGAAGTTCGTCAAGAAGAAGCGGCGGCCATCCTTGCCCGACAACTTCAGAGACGTTTTGGTCCACTACCACAAAATATTCTTGACGTGATGAAATCCGCTGACCTTGCATCTTTGGAGCAGTGGAGCGATATCATTATCGAAGCCAAATCGATTGATGATATTTTCGGTAGCGGTCACCATTTTGCATGATCTGATCGCCGACCGATCCGAATTGTTCTCTTGCATGTTTCCGGCAACAAGGTACGAGATGCCAAATATGATCGACGACGATGATTCCGTCTGCCATCGCATCTTTGGCCACGATCATCCATTCGGCTCCGCCCCCTACCCCGCCAGGACTCTGTCCTGGACCTGTCCGGTCGCCAGCCCCCTGGACCCCGTTATCAGAATGGCCGAAACATTGATCAAGGGCTGGACAGAAAATATTTCAGGTGTCCGGAAAAAAGATCGGGCATTCCATTATAGATATTGTTTGATCTGTTCGTAGTATTCCGGAAAATTATGGGAGATGAGGGTCAAATCGAAACGATTCAGGATGGCCTCCTTGGGTTCCCGCTCCAGGAGAAACCGGAACGACGCTTCGATGATTTTGACTGGTTGACACTCTGTGCCGACAATCCGGGAGATTTTGTCAAAGGTCATCTGGTCAACGGTCACGGTGTGTTCGGTGCGCACGGACTCCTCTTCCACAGCAACCCGGAAACGAAACGGACAGGAATCGGTTTGCACCTGTTGAACCACAATGCGACGGTCTGTGGCCATGTTCACCCCCAATCAATGTCAAATTTTTTTATGCGACCTGTCTACCCATGAGTCCACGATGTCGGTCCCTGGCGTTCCTCGCAAGAATCCCGATCCGTACCATCAATACCATGTCGGCTTCCGAAAATCCATTCCCGGCTGACCTCGCCGCAGAGCAAAAATATGGCTGAAAAAGTGGAATGCTTGCGCATCAGCAACAGCATACCGAGGGCAGAACTGTCCATGCTGACCACATCCTGAAAATCAATTTTGTAGAACACTCCATCATGCCTTTGGAGAAAAAGGACGGTGTGAAACTTCCATCTGTTTCGACTCCAAATGGGCGTAGGTACGATGGATTTTTACAATTTCCGGCAAAGCATCCACGAATATATGCACCAGGTTGGGATCAAAAGCGGTTCCGGCACAACGTTGAATTTCATCCACGGCTTGATCCAGGCTCCAGGCTTTTTTGTAGGGACGGGCGGAGGTCAGTGCATCAAACACATCGGCCAGGCTGCAAATACGACCCATGAGCGGAATCGCCTCACCGACCAGGCCAAAGGGATAACCTGCCCCATCCCACCGTTCATGGTGCGTCAGGGCAATCATATGGGCGGTACGCAAGAGCAAGGAAGGTTCCTGGTCGAGCAGTTCCCCCCCCAGAGTGGTGTGGGTTTTCATAATTTCAAACTCTTCGGCAGTCAACTTGCCTGGTTTCAGGAGAATTTTGTCCGGTATGCCAATCTTGCCCACATCATGCATGGGAGCCGCATTGAGCAGCAGCTCCTGATCATGAGAAGAGAGTCCCATGGCACGTCCCAGCAAGGCAGAATACTGGCTCATGCGCTGGATGTGATAACCGGTTTCATTGTCCCGATATTCAGCCGCCTGCCCCAGACGGCGGATGATCTCCATGCGGGTGCGCAGCAAATCCAACTCGCGTTCGGACAGGGCCTGAGCATTACGGGCACCCCGTAAGATATAACGTATCCGATGACCCAACAGACCCCAGTTGATGGGTTTGGTGATAAAATCCGTGGCCCCTGCATGATAGGCATACTCAATGGATGTCACATCATCCAGGGAGGTGGCCAAGACGACAGGCAGGTAGGCCATGTCATCGTGTTTGCGGATGGTCTGACACAGGCCAAAACCATCCATCACGGGCATGATCACATCGGATATCACCAGATCCGGACGCTCCATGTGCAACAACTCCCAGGCCTGTTGCCCGTTTTCGGCCTCCACGACCCGGTAGCCAAACTGTTCCAACGCCTCCCGCATCGGCAATCGTTGCAAAAATTCGTCGTCCACAATCAATACCAGGGGGGGTGTCAATATCTCAATCTCATCACGCATGGTATGGTCCAACTTCAATCCGAAGCACACAAATCACGCAAAGCCTGTTTGACTTCAACATACAGGGGACCGCTCAATCGGAAATATTCCCGCACCTTCACCAGATCGACATGCCCTGCCTCCATGGTCCGCCCCAGCTCCGCCAACCGGGCGGCACCCATGGTCAGGCTGGAAGATTTCAGGGTATGGGCAGCGATACGCACCGCATCGGAATCGTTTTTTTCCAGGGCATTGGCCAATTCTTCCAACAATTTTGGGGTTCGCACCAGGTAGTGTTCCACCATCCTGCCCAACAAGCCAGTTCCCCCTTTCCGGGCCAATTCCAGGATGCGGTCCACCGCAATCCTGTCCAGCACCGGCACGAGTGACAAAACATGTTCACTTGCAGGATTTTGCACCGGTGATGCGGGAGAAAAAGAGGCAGGAACAGGATTGTAACCCGGATCCGGAGACAAGGGGGAACTTTTTGGCGGGGTCGAAGGAAGGGCAGCCTGGACAGGATTGTGACCCGGATCCGGGGACAAGGGGGCACGCGCCGGTCTGGGCAGCCAGCGTTGCAGTATGGTTTCCATATCCGCCTGACTGAAAGGCTTTTGCAGATAGTCATCCATTCCCGCATCCCTGCATCGCTGCTGACTTTCGGGCAAAACGTGGGCAGTCAGAGCGATAACGGGCGTATGCAGACTCCCCGTCTGTTTTTCCCATGCACGCAGGCGTCTGGTCGTCTCGAATCCGTCCAGAATGGGCATTTCGCAATCCATGAAAACGGCATCGAAAGACAACACGGCATCACGAATCAGGGTCAGCGCCTGCTGGCCATGGCCGGCGACGGTTACCTGACAACCGAGCAACTTCAACGTTTCCAGTGCCACATCCTGATTGACCAGGTTGTCTTCCACCAGCAGGATATGTCCCTCGAAGCGGGTGAGATTCGATGCGTCCGGTTTCTTCTGACTCCAGGTAAAAAATTCCCGTTGATCCCCCGGTTGCTGCTTGCCAAACCGCACCGTAAACCGGAACGTCGATCCCTGCCCGGGAACACTTTCCATCCACAAATTTCCGTCCAGAAGGCGGACCAGTTTCCGGGTTATGGCCAATCCCAACCCGGTGCCGCCAAACCGGCGGGTGATGGAGGAGTCTTCCTGGGAAAATGTCTGAAACAGGTGCTGTTGATATTCGGGAGAAATACCAATGCCGGTGTCGGCTATCTGAAAACGCAACAAAACATCCACATCCCGCTCTTCCATGCTGTCTACCGCCAGGGTGACAGAGCCTTTTTCGGTAAACTTGACGGCATTACCCACCAGATTATAGAGAATTTGATTGAGACGATGAGGATCTCCCAGAAGGTGCAGAGGTATACCATCCGCCATTTTACACTGAAAATCCAGTTTGCCGAGTCTGGTCCGTGACAAAAACATGGCGCACAGGTCCTGAATCACCACATCCAGATCAAACCTCAATATATCCGGAGAAAACCGCCCATCCTGGATTTTGGAAAAATCGAGAATGTCGTTGATGATCCGGAGCAGTGTGTGTCCTGAACGGTGGATGGTTTCGGCATAATGGCGTTGCTGTTCCGTCAAGGAGGTTTTCAGGATCAGATCGGCCA
The DNA here is from genome assembly GCA_015228935.1 of Magnetococcales bacterium. Taxonomy (NCBI): domain Bacteria; kingdom Pseudomonadati; phylum Pseudomonadota; class Magnetococcia; order Magnetococcales; species Magnetococcales bacterium. The sequence continues at coordinate 24,199 of JADGCO010000008.1, forward strand.
TGCCCAGCACCCCGTTCATGGGGGTGCGAATTTCATGGCTCATGGTGACGAGGAAATTTTCCTTGGCTCTTGCACCCGCCTCGGCGGCATGGCATGCCAGATCCAACTCCTCTGTTCTTTTGCGCACGGTCTCTTCCAGGTTGTCCCGATACTGACTTAGTTTTTCCTCAGCCAATTTGCGGGCGGAAATATCCTGATGCAGGCTGATCCATATTTCGCCATGTTCCGCATGGGTCATGGTGGAGATGGAAACATGCCCCCAAAATGGAGTACCGTCTTTTCTGACATGCAGCACATCCCCTTCCCAGACCCCTTTTTTGAATAAATGGGCCATGATTTCATCAGCAATTTGCCTGGGCGTTCTGTCGGTGGCAGCGTAGATCAGGGAAATGGGCTTGCCCATGATCTCCCCCTTCTCACAGGCAAGCATTTTTTCGAAGCCTCGATTCACAAAGACAATGATGCCATCTTCTGCCCGGACCAGACATACTCCTTCTGTCATATGTTCAATAATCCTGGCCTGCAACCTGACATCTTCTTCCCGCACGGCCCGGGCATTGATTGGCAGGTGACTGTAACGCTCGGGTATTTTTGGATCAATACTGCCAAAACTTTTCACGATGGAGAATTCACCTGCCGCATTGCAACGCGACAAAAAGGTGTTGACTTTGGCGTGATGGGTTTCCGGGTCCATGGAAACCACCCCCTGCGGACCGCTGATGGAAAGCGTCTCCAGGGCATCGACCAGCGCCTCTGGATCGAGGCTTCCGGCCTTGTTTGCCGCCTGTGCAAACGCTTTCACGCACAGGTAGGTTCCTTCGCCAAAGTTGGTGAGTATGCCATTTCCCTGCGGCCAGAGGCCGGTGATTCCCGGCATGGTTGCCAACCTGGCCAGAAATTCCTGATTTTTTTCAGTAGCCACCGTCATAAAATAGGTATTACTGGAATAGTGACCATCCCGAACATCGGATGGCAATTGACTCGCCATCATTTCGTCATAATGCCCCATCACGACGGCCATCCGGCTTTTCAGGCCCATCTCGGCAAAACGGGTCAGGAGCAACACCTGGTCAGCCCCGGCAAAATAGGGAACGAACACATCGGCTCCAGATTGTGCCACTTGTTGCAGTAATGAATCGATCTGTTCCCGGGCAACGCCGATGGAAAAGTACTCTTCGCCAACGACCTTGCCCTTGGCATGCAGCAACACCTGTTGTGCCGCACCAATCGAGCCACGCGGCCATTCATAATTATTGCCCGCAAAATACATGCATGGACCGTATTTTTCTTTCATATACGGGATCATTTTTTCAATTTGTTGATTGGGCAGAGCGGCAAAATGGAAAAAATAACGGCTGAGAATGCTTCCTTCATAAAAAGAAAAATTCAGCAGGGGTATTTTTCTGGGTTCGGCCACCCGATAGGTCACGGCAATGCGCGAGTTGGAGAGCAGATTGCCGATCAGGGCCACACAACCATGTTGGTCGAGCAATTTTTCAGCCGCCCCCACGGCACTGTGCGGCATACTGCCATCGTCCTCGATGACCAGGTGCAACGGCCTTCCCAATACACCGCCGGATTCGTTCACCTCCATGGCGGCCACCTGTCCCGCCAGGGTAATCTCCGGGCCATAAATCCGCACCACCCCCGTCAAAGGTGGCATGAGGCCCAGGCGCACAGGATGGTTAAAAATTAAATTCTTCATCACGCAAGGCCTGGGCAACCTCGGCAAAGAGAGATCTACACAACTGGAAATGTTGACGGACCATGCTCAGATTGGTGGCATTCTCCTCCATGGTCCGTGCCAGTTTGGCCAGACGTGCGGCACCCATGGTCAGGCTGGATGATTTCAGGGTATGAGCGGCAACCCGGACACCTTCAAGATTGTCCTGTGCCAAAGCCTGTTCCAGTTCAGCCAATAACTCCGGTGTCTGCACGAGAAAGTGATCAATCATTTTATCCAGAATGCCGTTGCCACCTTTACGGGATAATTCCTGGAGGCGTTTCAAGGCAACCTGGTCCAATACGGGATCAGATGGGAACAATTCTTTGTCGAAAGTGGCATGGTTCAATACGGAATCAGACGGCAATGTCTCTTCGCCAGCCGCAGCATCCGTTGCCGATACGACATCTGGCCTGTCCCGGGAAGGTTTCTGACACCGCTTCTGAGGCAACCATTGTTCCAACAAGGTTCCCAGGTCAGCCTGGCTGAACGGTTTTTGCAGATAATCATCCATCCCTGAATCACGGCATTTTTGCCGGGTTTCCTGCAACACGTGCGCCGTCAGGGCAATGACGGGAATATGCGCCTTTCCTGCCTGTATCTCCCATTGCCGAATCTGTCGGGTTGTTTCATAGCCATCCAGGATCGGCATTTCGCAATCCATGAAGATGATATCAAGGAGACCATCGCTTGCCCGTACCTCAGCCAGGGCCTGCTGGCCATTACTGGCAACCGTGACCTGGCAACCAAACAGTTTCAGGATTTCCACAGCCACTTCCTGGTTGACGAGATTGTCCTCGACCAGGAGGATTCGCGCATCAAAATGACAGTTTTCCGGTATGGTTGGTTGATGTCCAGCCTGCCATGCGGAAATTTCACTTTGATCTCCTGGCTGTTGCAGGCCAAAACGAATCGTGAACCGGAAAGTGGATCCCTGACCGGGAACACTTTCCACCGCCAACTCACCCTCCATGATGGCAATCAGCCGCAAGGTAATTGCCAATCCCAGCCCGGTTCCGCCAAACCGGCGCGAAAACGAAGGATCCTCCTGGGAAAATGCCTGGAACAGTTGGCCCTGAAATTCCGGGGAAATACCTATGCCCGTATCCGTGACCTGGAAACGCAACCGCACATCCACATCCCGCTTTTCCATGACCTCGACCAGCACGGCAACAGATCCCTTGTTGGTAAATTTGACCGCATTGCCCACGAGGTTGAGGAGGATCTGGTTCAGGCGATACGGATCCCCCAGGAGATAGTGTGGCACCCCTTCGGCAATTTGAAAACTCAGTTGCAACCCTTTGGAACTGGCTTGTTCGGCCAAAATGCTGTTGATATCCTGGAAAATCTCATTCAAATCGAACCGAACGATATCCATGATCAACCTGCCAGCCTGTATCTTGGAAAGATCCAGAATATCGTTGATGATGCGCAACAGGGTGCGCCCGGAACGGTGAATGGTTTCAATGAAATGACGCTGCCGTTTGCTCAGACGGGTGGTCAATACCAGGTCCGCCATTCCCAGGACCCCATTCATGGGCGTGCGGATTTCGTGGCTCATGGTGGCCAAAAAAGCCGTTTTGGCCTGGTTGGCAACTTCGGCAGCCTCCTTTGCCTGCTGTAATTCCAGCGTCCGACTCTGCACGGTCTGTTCGAGTTGTTCCATCATGGCTGCATGGGCAAGCAATTTTTCCCGCTGAGCATGCACCATTTGCCGCCAGAACATCCCAATGCTGGCAGAAATGATGACCACCGCAATGAGGGTCAACAGGCTGACCCAATAGATCAACTGATCAAGAGGTGCCATGATTTCATCCCGATCAATCTTGGCTATCAGAAACCAGGGAGTACCCGCAACAGGCCTGGTACTCGCAAACACGGAGACATCGCGATAATCCATACCCTCAATGATCTGCACCTTGTTACTGAGAACGGCAGATACAGCCGGTATATTGGTCTTGTCGAGAGGATAACGCAGGACAAACGCAGCATTGCGACGATGCCGCAGTTCATTGAGAAACAAAACCGTGTCATGATCACGTTTTACCAATAAAGTTTCGGCACTGGCACTAAGCGTCGGCCAGGTCTGGATCATGGAAAATAAAAAGGGGTCCGTTGGTATGGACAAAACCACGATCGCCACCCGTTGCTTTCCATCTGGCCCCATCAACGGCAAGGCATAATCCATGTCAATATTTCCAGCAGCATCCTTATACAAATCACTGCGCTCAATTCGACCATTCTTCAAACTGTCCAACGCGGTCTGTTGCGAGACAGACGTGAGATTGTCAACATGTTCCCCAATACCAATCACCTCCTGCCCGGAGGAATTCAAAACATGTGCTGAATGATAATATTTGGAGTTGGTAAACTGGGTCAATTTTTTGGCAACAACCTGCTTCGAATCCGTATTGTCGGACAATACCAAACGTCTGGCATGCAGGGAAAACTCTTCATCGGAAGCCAAAAATTCAGCATCGGTTTGGCGCTCTGCAAGCCAGTTTTCAATCTGCACGGCTTTCAGCAAGGCAATTGCACTCAAGCCGTCGAAGGCTTTTTGCCGAATTTCAGGTCCATTGATGCGCACAATGGTATAGGCAACCAGAGGCACAATCAGCAGCAGACCCAGGAATAAACCAATAAATTTGAAACGATCCTGCAATGCGATCATCATGGAGTCCCTGGGAAAATCCCAGTCTGTACTGTCAGCCATACTGCGGATTGACCATTTTTCCTTTCTGGAAAAGACGATATTATGCCCTACGGTGGCATAATCAAGTCTTGAACGCAAATTAAACTATTTTATGTATGGGTAAACCATGGATCAGGACTCCACCTCGAATCCCACCTGGGATAAAGAGAGGAGCAGAGAGGAAACATGAACGAGATCATGGAGCTTGTCGAAAAAACCTGCCAGCAGGCACGCCATGGTGCCCGGCTGTTGGTGCGGAGTTCCGGTGCGGCCCGCAATCGGGCGCTGGAAATGATGGCCGATACGCTGGTGGCCCAAAGCACGGAATTGCAGACCCGGAATCGCCTGGATCTGGACAATGCCGAAAAAAACGGCCTGAGTCCGGCCATGATCGACCGGTTGCGGCTGACCGGACCCCGCATCCGCGACATGGCGGAAGGTTTGCGGCAGGTGGCGGCCCTTCCCGATCCGGTGGGCGAAATCACCGAAATTCGCACCCGGCCCAACGGCATGCGGGTAGGACGCATGCGCATGCCCCTGGGCGTCATCGGCATCATCTATGAGTCCCGCCCCAATGTCACCGCCGATGCCGCCGGCTTGTGCGTCAAATCCGGCAATGCCGTCATTTTGCGTGGCGGCTCGGAGGCTTTCCACTCCAACCGGGCCATTGCCTCCTGCCTGGCCCAGGGCCTGGAAGGGGCCGGGCTGCCGGGCGAAGCGATCCGCTTCATCGACACCGTGGATCGTGCTGCCGTCGGTGCCCTGCTGCAAAGCGACCGGTATGTGGACGTGATCATTCCCCGAGGTGGCAAAGGGTTGATTTCACGCATCATGGCCGAGTCACGCATCCCGATCATCAAACATTTGGACGGCATTTGTCATGTCTTTGTGGACGCCTCCGCCGATCTGGCCATGGCCGAAGAGGTGGTCTTCAACAGCAAGATGCAACGCACCGGCGTCTGCAATGCCGCCGAAACCCTGTTGATTCATGCCGCCGTGGCGGAAACCTTTCTGCCTGTCATGGCCCGGCGTCTGACTGCCGCCGGTTGTGAGCTGCGCGGCTGTCCGGCAACCCAAAAAATATTGACGGGTGTGACGCCGGTCACCCCGGCCACGGCCCAGGATTGGGATACCGAACATTTGGCCGCCATTCTGTCGGTGCGGGTGGTCCCCGACCTGGATGCGGCCCTGGAACATATCGATCTGCACTCCTCCCGCCATACCGAGGTGATTCTGACCCGCGATCACCCCCGGGCCATGCGTTTTTTGCAGGAAGTGGACTCTTCAGCGGTCATGGTCAATGCCTCCAGCCGGTTCAATGACGGCTTTCAATTCGGACTCGGAGCGGAAATGGGCATCTCGACCGATAAACTGCATGTCCGGGGTCCCGTGGGTCTGGAGGGTCTGACCAGCCTGAAATATATCGTCCTGGGCGATGGTCAACTCCGTCAATAATCCTCTCGACCGGTCTGAATCATGACCTCGCGTATCGGCATTCTGGGTGGTACATTCAATCCGCCCCATTTCGGTCACCTGCGCTCGGCCCTGGAAGCCCGGGAAATTCTGGGACTGGAGCAGGTGTTGTTTCTCCCTTCCGGTCGGCACCCCTTCAAAAGGGACCCGCGCCTGGTGGCAACCCACCACCGCCTGGCCATGACCCGCCTGGCCATTGCCGCAGAACCGGAATTTGCCTTGTGTTCCCTGGAGGCCGATCAGGAACAGACCGCCTTTACCTGTGATACCCTGACCACACTCGGCCACTCCTATCCGGAGAAAGAGTTGGTGTTTTTGTTCGGTGCCGATCTGTTGGCGGAAATGCACCTCTGGAAAGGATGGCAACAGCTCATCCAGTTGGCACATTTGTGTGTCCTGGTCCGCCCCGGATTTCAGGGTGCCTTGACCCAAACCCAGGCTGGGCAGCACTTTGCATCGGCCCGGGTCCAGACCGCCGCAGACATGCGCCGGCAGGCGACCGGGCATTGCTTTCTGGTGTTGCCGGTGACCATGCTGGAGATCAGCTCGACGGATTTGCGGCAACGCCAGCAAACAGGACGTTCCCTGCGCTATCTGACCCCCCAGGCCGTGGTGGACTATATCGCCAGGCAGGGACTTTATGAATAATTTTTTGGAGGAATCGTGATCACTATGGACAGTCCGGACATGGCAGCAACCCTCGAACACCTTCTGGATGAAAAAAAAGCCCAGGAGATCACCCGGATCGATCTGCGCGGACGGTCACCGTTCACGGATTTTTTTCTCATTGCCACCGGCACTTCCGAAACCCATGTGCGCTCCATGGCCATGGAAGTGGATCGTTTTGCCAGTCAGGCCAAAATCCAGGGGTTGGGCATGGCCGGCATGGAGGCCGGACAGTGGGTTTTGATCGATCTGGGCGATGTGGTGATCCACCTGTTCCAGCGCGAAACACGGGCCTTTTACAATCTGGAAAAACTCTGGAGTCCGGAAAGCCTGGCCATCGATGACCAATTGGCCAACGCTCTTCCAGATCAGGATGGCCCCCGCAAGGCCTCTTTCCAGGAACGTTTGACCTCGTTTCAGGGTGGTGCCGCTTGAAATTTCATATCCTGGCCGTGGGTCGCGGCATGCCCGCACCGGTCCGGGATCTGGTGCTGGATTATAAAAATCGCCTGGAACGGTTTGCGCCGGTTGCATTGCATGAGGTTGCCGAAGCCAAACGCAATCCGGCCCAAAAAGGCGACCCGCAAGCCATGGCCATGGAGGCCGAACGCATCCGCCGCCTGCTGCCGAAAGCGGCGCTGATGGTGCCCCTGGACAGCCAGGGCCGCACCCTGACCTCACTGGAACTTGCGCAGACGTTGCGCCATTTACAGGAAGATGCCGTCAGGGAAATCTTTTTTTTGATCGGTGGACCCGATGGACTCGATCCGGATTTGTTGACACAAGGTTCCTGGCGGCTGTCGTTCGGTCCCATGACCTTTCCGCACATGTTGATGCGCGTTCTGCTCCTGGAACAGTTGTTCCGGGCCATGACCATTTTGCAAGGCGTTCCCTACCACCGGTAAACCGTGCGTTCGGGGGAGGTGCCCAGGACACCTCCCCCGTTCTTCCTCTGGGGAAGATTACTTCATGGTGTTGAGGTAGGCGATCACGTTATCGCGCTCAGCGGCATCTTTCAGACCGGGGAAGGTCATCTTGGTCTTGGGAACAACTTTCTTCGGATCTTCGAGGTATTTGCCAAGGGTGGCATCATCCCAGGTCAGGCCGGCTTTCACCATGTCTTCGGTGTATTTGCCGGTGTAGGAGGCACTCTTGCCAGCGCCAGCTCCGGAAATCGCAAACAGGTTGGGTCCGACTTTGGCGGGACCACCTTTTTCGGCGGTATGGCAGACGAAGCATTTGGTCTTGAACACCTGGGCTCCAGCGGCAGCATCACCGGCGGCCTGGGCGGACTGTCCGGCCATGACAAATGCAGCCGCGGCACCGAGAACCAACAAAGATTTGATTTTCATTTTAACTCCTCTGCTGAACGTGAATATAATGAAACCGTCTCTCCATCTCTGGTGGAGTTCAAACTGCCCATTGAGTGGGCAGGGGTGGGAAAAAGTTCATTCCCAACCATTCCAAAACGCTCTGCCGTCACTCCCCGGGAACAGGGCAGAAAGCAAAGACCGCATCCTCTGGTGAACCATTCTGAAACGCCTGGTACTCAAGGGTGTAGGCCGAGGCCGATCTTGAGCGGACAGGAGTCAAGCGAGGAAAATTCCGACGATGAAACCCTTGAAACCGATGCATCATACATTCATTTCATCACTTTTTCTGGCCTGCTGGATGCCGGTTCTGGCCGGGGCCTATTGCATCGAGAACACCACGTCCGTGCCCCTGCACATTCAGTCACTGGACTCAGGGGTGTTCACAGCGGACGCGGCCCCGGGAGGCCAGACATGTTGCCAGGAAGCAGAATGTATTGGCAACAAACGCCCCGACACTCTCGTCCTGATAGTAACCGGTTACGTGCCTGTCGGTCAAGTCAAGCCGGGTTGGCATGCCGAATGCCGGATCCGTCTCCAGTCCGGCAGCCGGGTTCAGGTGCGCGGCAACAAGGAACGTATTGAATGTGAACGTCAAGAACCTTGAAAATTTTCACGGTGTTTGTTAACATCGTGGCCGATACCTTTTGGGGGGGGAGCGTCTCTTCGGATTGCACGGAGAGCAACGTCACCATGGTCTGGTCAATGACGGAATATTTTGCTTCCGGATTCAAAAAGGTGCAGTGGATGACGTGTGAGGCAGGTCGGTGAACACGGATCCCGATGCAGAGCTGGTCCGACGGGCGGCAGGTGGTGATTTGCAGGCCTATACCAGTCTGGTGCAACGTTTGCAACCACGGGTGCTGCGGTTTATTTTTCGCCATATCGGCGGAACCCAGGACTCCGAGGACCTGACCCAGGAAACCTTCATCGAGGTCTTCCGGAAACTGAAGACTTTCCAGGGGAATTCAAGATTTTCCACCTGGGTCCTCGGCATTGCCCGCAACATTTCCCTCAACCACATGCATCGCTCGCCCGATTTTCGGGTCCAAACCACCACCGAAGAGGCCCTGATGGATCTTCCCTGTCTGGAGCCAGGTCCGGATGAACGTCTTGCCATGCAAACCCGTATCAAAGTCCTGCGCCAGGGATTCGATACGTACCTGACCCCGGAACTGCGCGAAGCCATGGTCATGGTCTCCCTGGAGGGTTTGAGTTACCAGGACGCGGCCGCCATCTGCAACATACCGGTCGGCACCATGAAAACCCGGGTCTTCCGGGCCAGAAAACTGCTACGGGATGGCCTGGAACAGGAAGGCAAACTCGATCTGTTTCTCTCCTGACGATCACCTGATGATCACCTGACGATTACTCCGTCGGATCATGTGCCGATTGTGCGGAAATTTTTTGGACAATTTGCACGACTTCCGAGTGAACCAAAGATGGAACATGGGTTACCAAACAGGTAGGGCAGTGCAGAACGCCCGATTTCAATACGCTGTGAATGCCGGGAGCTTTGGCAAAAGATGAAAGACCTTGATGCAATCCGGGAAATGATGAGCCGTGGTCTGGATGCCGATCTGGACCGAACGGAAATCCGTCGTCTCTTTCTCATGGTGGCCCGTGATGAAACCGTCCGCAAAGAGATGGAAGAGATGGCTGTCCTGGAAGAAGCCCTGGCAGGAATGGCCCGGGAGTCCGCCCAGCCGGTTGCGCTTCCCGATATTTCCGGACGTGTGCGTGCCGCATTGCAAGCCCCTGCGACCCGTCCCCTGTCAATCTTCCCTGCCTGGCTGGAGCCGTTGCGTTCCTTCGCCGGGACGGCCTTTTCCAGACTGAAAGAGATGAACCGGTGGCAGCTTTCCATTGGCACCGGATTGGCCGTGGCTGCCCTGGCCATGTTTGTCATCGTGCCACTCTGGAGTCGTCCGAGCCAGGGCGATGGTCCCCGACTGGTCGTCCACGATCTTCAGTTCATCGATGCCCAGCCCCGCGTTGCCTGGACCAATCAATTCATTGTCCCCCCCGGCGGCGACACGCACCTTGTCCTGAAACTGGCCGATGAAAAGCTCATCCGCATCCAGTTTCAGTCCGTCGAATCGACCACGGTGCGGGTCATCCACGATACACCGGGATCCATGCGGGGTTCGACCAGTGAGTTTACGGTTGATGGCATTGGTTATGCCACCCTGCGCCGTCCGCGGACCGGTGACGGTGTGGTGGTCCAGAATCAGGGTGCGGTCCCTCTGGTGGTCTATCTGCAAGTGACAGGTTCCGATGGAACCATTTTCAGTCACACCCCGAAGGATCGCCGTCACGCCCTCTGATTATTTCCTGTTACACCCCGCAGGATCGCCGCCACGCCCTCTGACCGTCTCCTCCCGCTTGCGGTTCAGCCGCCCTCCCCTTTGCGAAACCGCTTCAGGCGCAGCTTGACATTCGGGGCGATCTCGCCGCCTGCCAGATGCCCGGCCCCGTTCAATCGGGTCAGTTCTTCATGGACAATTTTCTGGATTTTGCGCCGCAGATCGGGTTCTGGGGAGGGAATAGGGTTTGTGTCGGCGGCAGGTTGAACCCTCTCAGAACCGGCAGGCAGGGTTGTGGGGAAATGTGCCTCGTCCCGGCATGCAGACCTGGAACGCAGCCGATAGCGGGTTGCAGATTTTCCGGAACCGGATTGTTTTTCCAGCCAACCCAGGGTGGCCAGACGGGTCGTGATCGTGGAAATCCGGCTGGTCGGCAGACCAGTGACCGTCGCGAGGGTATCGCGTGTCGGCTGGCTCGTGCCGCTTGAATCCGCAAAGGCGTAAAGGGCCAGCAACACCCGCAGATCGTTCAAATTGATCTGTCGATCCGTCAACAGCGCCAACGGAATGCACACCGGATCCTGCATTCCCTCCCGCACCACATCCGGACCGGTCCCTTGCGGGTTTTCTTCCCTGCTTGCAGTCAAATCACCCCTCCCCCGCGATCCAGAGCGGCACCTTGCCTGGCTCTCCCGGTCGCGGTCAGATCCCCTCTCGCCAACACCCTCACCACCCTTGCCACAACCCCTTTGCCAGGATGAGCCGTTTGCTGTTTACATCCAACCCATTCTCTGACATATAAACTGTTTCGGAGTGGCTGGGGCAAGGTGTTTTGCATCGAGGAGGGTCAACAATGTCTGGCAAACCCCACCAGGTCGTCCAAAAGCACCAGATACTGGTCGAGATGACCCTGGATCATCAAAGATTGTTGAAAGGGACCCTCTTCCTGGCCATGGATGAACGATTGCTCGATTTCATGAATCGTCCTGAGCGGTTCATTGTCCTTGTTGACAAGAAAAAATCAAACCTGACCACCATCGTCAACAAATCCCATGTGGTCACGATCCGGGAACTGGACCGACTGGAGGTTGATTTTCCATTTGCCTGACCGGGATTTGCGCCAAAGCCACCAACAAGAATTTTTTTAAAATTGGAAAGAAAGATTTTATTGGGGCTCCGCCCCAAACCCCGCCAAGAGGAAGGGCAGAGCCGCTTCCTCCTGGACCATCCCAGTTTTTCATTCGTTTTTCTTTAAAATTAAGAGGTTGCAAAAAATTTTTTATTGGAAATACACGGCTTATTTAAAATTCTGGTTTTTATTCAAGATTTCTGGTTCTGGTCAAGAACCCTTGCCGGGTGTTCCCGGAACCACCGGGGCCACCGGGCGCTCGACCGGTTTGATGTCGTTGGCTGCGAGAACTTTCCAGATTTCCAGCCAGAGTTGCCGGGTCAGGCGGTTGCGGGTGCTGTAATCGTGCCCAAGGCAGGAAATTTTATAATCGGCTCCCGTGTCGGAAAAACCGATGAAATCTGCCGCAGGTTTGATGCTGTTTGGAATTTTTTGCAAGGCTTCGAGCAGGAGCTTTTCGGTACTCAAGGGTTCCAGGTCTTGGGGAAGATGCAGGATTCCCCCCACCTTGAACAGATCACTGGGTGCGTGAAAATTGAGAACCTTCGACTGGGCAATGACATGGTTGGGAATGGTATAAGATCTTTCCCAACTGGGATCAAACAGGTGCGTGGAACGCCAGGTCATGTTGGTCACCTTGCCCACAATATTGTCCACCTGAATCCAGTCGCCAACCTTGAAAGGCTGTTCCAGATTGATCGCCAAACCGGAAAATATGTTGGAAATATTGATCTGAACGGCCAGACCAATGACCATGGCCAGGATACCGGATGTGGCAAGCAGACCGGTCAGGGTCTGCCCGAACACAAACGCCACAATCATGAAAAAAGCGCTCGTGTATATCAAAAAAGCAACCATGCCCCGAATCAGATTGGGAATGGGACGCCCGGCCTTTTCCTGCATCGGCACCCAAACCATGACCTGGATGAGGCGCACCAGAAAAAATGCCGTCATGTAGATGCCGGCAAATTTGAGCAATGCCCAAATGGCGGCCATCTCCTGCTCCTGCAAGCGGTCGGCCTGGATTTTGCCGATCTTGCCAAGTTGCAGCTCCCGGATTTCCGACTCCGTCAGCGTGGTCCCTTCCATGGTTTGCAACTGGTTGATCTGCTTGAGAGGCTGGCCGGTATACCGATAGAGTTCCTGCTGGGCATTCTGGCTCAGGGCCTTCAGCTTGCCGTTCTCCTCCTGATACACGGCCAGTTCGTTCTGAATGCCAAACCGACCCCGGCGATTGTCAAACAGGACGATCCGTTTTTGCGAAGCAATCAGGTTGACACTGATTTCAAACAGGGTCTCCACCCCCTGGTCAAGGAGAGACTGCCTGAGTTTGTCATCCACGGCCTGGGGCAGGGGAAGCTGAATGCCCAGATTTTTTTCCAACTGCTTTTGAATCTCGCCGGCCTTTTTGGGAGCCAACTGCATGTGCAGGGTGGCCTGCTGCACGGCCAGTTGTTGTTCCAGCTCCTGCACGGCCAGTTTCAGCAACGGCTGCAACTGAAGCAGCAGGGGATTTTCCTTTTCCGTCAAACGCAACAGACGCTCCATGTCCTCCTGCTGGGTGCCCAGGTTTTTCAACTGACCTTTCAGGTTCAACACCTTTTCGTGAAAACCCAGAAGAATTTCCGTCAGGGATTGTCCCCGTTCCGAGGCAAAGGCCCCGAACAGTTTTTCCTGCAAGGTTTCTGAATCCTTCAAATGGCGAATGGCCTCCTGGTGGAGATTTTTCTTTTCGGTTTCCGACCAGCTTTCCAGGGACTGGTTGAATTTTTCCCGATATTTTTCCCGGTCGCTGATGATCCGCAATTTCGAGCCGATGATCGACATGATGCCGGACAGTTGCTGTTGCAAATCATCCGGGGCAGGCTCGGCTTTTTCGGCTGGGGTGGCGGATTTTTCCTGGGGTTTGCCTGGGGAGTCGGTCCCGGGAGAGGGTTCCCTGGCCTGGATCCCGGCCCGGATCTGCTCGACAGCGGACTTGCGGCTGGTCACCTGGGAAAGACTCTTCTGCAATTTGGCCGGAAGGGAACGATCCATGAGCAGGGAGAGATTTTCCGGCAGCTGCTCGGGCTTGATCTCGCCCCGACCCAGGCGACGTTGAATTTCCATCGCCCCGTAAAGGGATTGCTGGGCATAGAGCAGGGCCGCATTGAGCTTGTCAATGTGGTCCGCCAGAATGACCAGCTCCTGCTGCGCCGCCTCCGCCAACTCTCCCTGGCGCTGCTTGTTGACCTCCAGATATTGAATATGACTGGCAATCAAATTGTGGTAGGTGGACAACTCCTCCGGCAGACCATGGAGCTGTTGCGTTTCCCGATCCCCCCATTTGGCCAACAATTCTGTCGGATCCATGGTGGTGGTGGCGGCTGTCGTGGTGGCCGGAAGGGCTTCTTTTTTGGCTTCGGCTGGCGCGGGCAGTTCCGCCATGCCATAGAGTTGCTCACGAATCTCCTGGCGTCTGCCCTCCATTTTTTCCCGCACCAGAACAAACAGGGGATCCTTGGTAGATTGCAGTTTGAATTGAATACCGGTAACCCTGGCCTGGGTCTGTTTCAAAACCTCCTGGCCTTCCTCGATTTTTTTTTGGGTGTCGGCCAGCGAGCGGATCGACTTTTGCACGAGATCCAAAAGAATTTTCGCATCCATCTCCTGGAAACGCTCCTCCTGACCTTTGCGCTGACTGGCCAGTTGCATGGCCTTGCCGAGATCATTTTTTTTATTCTGGATCACCTGCAAGGCTTCCCTGGATTTCTGGAGCTGTCTGGACAGTTTGGCCTGCTGCTGACGCACATTTTCCGTTGCGGTGAGGGCTTCACTCACCAGCCTGGTCATTTCCTCGGCAGACTTTCGAATTTGTTGCGTATTTTTCTGTACTTTAAAATCAGGCATTTTTTTTTGGATTTCCGGATTTTCCAGCAACCCGGCCAAGGTGGACAAACGGGAAAATTGACTGTTTAAATTCGTGTTTTGCGTCCCCAGGGCGTCGCCGATCTGCAACAGCCTGTTTTGTTGCTGTTGCTGGGCTTCCAGGAGCTGAATCTCCTCCTGATAGGCCTGGATGCGAACGTTCATCTGCTCGGCATGAGACTGCGCCCGGGCCTCATCGAACAGCAGAGAGTCCTGGCTGACATCTTCAAGCTCAGCCGGGCCTGGTTTGTCCAGTACCTCCTGTTTTTCTCGGATCTGTTCCAACAAGCGGTTGAACTGGTTTGATTTTATATAAAAAGACCCAACCTCCTGCTCGTTTTCCGCATGGAGACTCCGATAGTTCGCGACCCATTGCTCAGGAGACTGGCGCTGCAAGGTTTCCTTGTATTGGGTGGTTTTCTGGGTTTGCTGTAACTGTTTGTTGAGCAGGTCCAAATGGACTTCGGTATCGGAACGATCCTTGTTCAAAGCAGCCAGGTTGTTTCTGAGTCTGGTCTGGAAACCCTGGATCTGCTCAATCTCTTTTTGCCATGTTTGCCGTAAATTTTGATACTGTTGGCGACGTTTATGGATAAAATCGGCTTGCAGACGTTGGGAGACGGGACTTTTCGTCAGGGTTCCATCCTGGATGCGCCATTGAATTTCCAGAATCAACAGGTTAATCTGGTCCAGATTGTTTTCCCAGGAGTGGATGGCGGTCTGGATGGTTTCAATCAGTTTCAGGCGCTGGTTCCAGAGGGCCAATTCCACCTCGGCCTGGGCCAGATTGAGCCTGATGGCTTCCATGCGGCTGTTGTGCAGGGTAACCTGCTTCTGGATCTCCCCCGGGGTCGAAACGTCGCCGGAACCGGTAGGTGTCGATTCCGGAAGGGGTTTTTCCTGTTGCCTTTGCACCTTCTGGATCTGAATCTGGTTGGCGGACAGGGCGCGCTTCTGGTTCTTGATGACCGCTTCCGCCGCATCAAGCAGAGATGAGGTCTTTTCCAGCAGCACATTGTTTTCCATCTCGTGCAAGGGCGGAGCCGGAGTGTCAGCCAGGGCCGGTACCGGAGTCATGCCAGCCAGGCCCAGAATGCCCCACCATGCCAACCAGACAAACAGCAAGCAGGATTGGTTCGGGGTCTGATGCAGGCGCACACCGGGCACATTCCCTGCTGAGTATCGGCCAATCATGAAGGGGTTCCTGTTTTTTCAGTCGATTTTTTTTGGAAAATGTTCCAACACCGGGTAGAACCCATAAATACCACGGAACCATGGGAGGGACCAGATGGAAGAAAACAAGGATGGCAACAAATTTCTGGACTTTGTTGAAAGTGCGATCGAGGATGTGATCTTTCGCAGTCGCTGGCTGTTGGCACCTCTGTATCTGTGCCTGATTTTCGGACTCATGGCGCTGCTGGCGCATACGCCGCACATGTTGATGAACATTGTCCATGCGGTGATGGAAGGCAATTCCAAAAAGGTGTCAATTGACCTGTTGGAACTCGTGGACATGGTCCTCATGTCCAATCTGATCCTGATCATTCTGATGAGCGGCTACACCAATTTTGTGTCAATTCTCAACGTCGCCGAGGCGAGCGAAGATCGTCCGGTTTGGCTGGATCATGTCGATTTCGGTACGCTGAAACTCAAGCTGATCGGCTCCATCGTCGCCATTTCCGCCATTGCCCTGCTCGGGGATTTCATGGAGATTGAGAAGGTTGACAAGAATGATCTGGCCTGGAAGTTCGGACTGCACATGTTGTTCACCTTTTCCGGTCTCTTTTTTGCCGTCACGGAATGGGTGATGAAGAACGGCGAAATCATGGTTCACAAAGGCATGCCCCATGCCGGCAAGCATGATGCCAATCACAAGGCCACACCTGAAGGACATTGAACGAACCACAACGCAACCAACAACGCCACACCTGAATCTCATTGAACGAACAACAACGGACCCGTGCTGACCAGAAGCCCGGCATGGCCGAGATTGACCTCACCGTCGAACGTCTGGTTGCGGGAGGTGATGGTCTGGGTTTTCATGCCGGGCGGGCTGTTTTCATTCCCTTTACGGCTCCCGGGGATCATGTACGGGCGCGGCTGACCCGCATGGGAAAACACTTTCACCGGGCCGAGGTGGCAACCCTTCTTGCCCCCGGCCCGGAGCGGATTGCGCCGCTCTGTTCCCTGTATGGCCATTGCGGCGGCTGTCAGTTGCAACACCTGCAACCTCAGAGTTGCCAAATGGCCAAACAGGGATTTGTGGTGGATGCCCTGCACCGCATCGGCCATATCGCAGATGCCGCAGCCCTGACCAGGCCATTGCTGGCCGCCCCGGTCACAACGGGTTATCGGCGGCGGGCCAGTTTCAAGGTCCGAGAAATCCAGGGTCGCATTCTGGTGGGTTTTTTTGCCCCCGGGTCGCACCATCTGCTGGACCTTGCCCACTGTCCCGTTTTACATCCCGCCCTGGCAAGCCTGCTGCATCCATTGCGCCATCTGCTGGGCACGCTCACCATGCGGGCACGCCTGCCCCAGGTGGATGTCGTCCAGGGTGACAATGGTACCGCCCTGATCTGCCATCTATTGGACCCCCTGTCCGGAAAAGATCGGGAACGCCTGATACAATTTGCCCGCGACCTCGGTCTGCTGCAACTCTGGCTCCAGGGCGGACGCAAACACAACCTTCTCCCCCTGGTGACCGAAACGGAACCTCTGTATCACCTCGACGGGCTGGAACTCCGCTTTCGTCCCGGCGATTTTACCCAGGCCAATTTTGAACAGAATCAACACCTTGTTCGGCAGGCCATGGCATGGGCCGGTTCCGGAAGCAGAGCCGTGGACCTCTTTTGTGGGGTTGGCAACCTGACCCTGCCGCTTGGGCAACGCTTTACCGAGGTCCTGGGCCTGGAAGGGTATGGACCGGCTGTGGAACGCGGCCTGGCCAATGCCCAGGCCAATCGTCTGGGCCATATTGCCTTCAGGCAGATGGAGTTGCACGGCAAGCCCCCGTTGCCCATTCCGGAGCTGACTGAGGCGGATATCTGCCTGGTCAATCCCCCCCGGACCGGTGCTTTGTCGGTCATGAAATCCCTGGTCGCCGCCCAGGTGCCGCGCGTGGTTTACGTTGCGTGCGATCCGGCCACCTTTGCCCGCGATGCCGCCCACCTCGTGCATCATGGCTACCGTCTGGAACAGATCCAGCCCCTGGATATGCTGCCCCTGACTCACCACGTTGAAACAATCGCGCTGTTTGTCTGGGATGGCTCTTCCTGAACAATGCGGTGGTGTCCTATACTGGCAAGGGTCCTTGTGTGCCTGTTGCAACGCCATTTTGGTAATTTACGTGGCATCTTTTCCTTGAAAGTGGCTCACGAAGGAATAAAAATTTTTGGATAATCGAGCAACAAAAATTTACTGGCATCGTCTGGTCGGCGAAACGCTGAAAATACAGATGCAATCTGTCAGTATCGAAGTGCGTTCAGAAGTCGAGGTCATCTCCATTCCACCCAAAGCAGACCTGATCCTGATTCAGCGCAATGAAGGTGGGTGGACAAAAGAGCAGCGTTTGCTCCTGGCGGACGGACTGCGGGACCTCGATGCGGACCAGATTTTGATCGAATTGAAAATCACCGAAAGTCTGAATGAGGATGCACTGTCCCAAATCACGGTGTACGATACCCTGTATCTGGAAACTGCCTGTCTGCAACGCCAGCAATTGCGGAGCGTTGTCATCAGTTCCATAACGCCGCAGTCGAATTTTCTCGAACGGTTTTCCTTCCAACCTGTTGGACCTGCCGGAGTTTATGAAAGCAAACCCCTCTGGGGCGGCATGCTGCGGTTGATTCTCTTGAACGAACTGGCCAATGAACCTCAAAATGCCCCCCTGAAATGTTTTTCCAGCCGCCAGGATGAGCGAAAAAAAGCCTTCGAAACAATCAAGCACACGGGTTTGCTTAATCTCTCTGAGGCATTTGGTCGGAACATGGCCGGTTTATGGAGGTTGCTCATGAAAGGTTCACTGAATAGTCCAGAAATCGAAGAAATCACCCCCGAGTATGTTTCCAGGCTTGGGCAGGAATTGTTCGATGCTATCATCAACTCTGCACCTGATGAGAAGCTTTTTTCTTTGCCAAGATTTGAGCATCGCCTACTGCAAGAACGTCGGGATGGCGAAAAAAATGGCGAAAAAAATGGCGAAAAAAATGGCGAAAAAAATGGCAAAGCTAAAATCCTTGCGCAACTGTTGCAACGCCGTTTTGGCAATTTACCTGTTTGGGTGGATGAAAAAATCGCCCAAGCCGAGACATCGACACTGGAAGAGTGGAGTCTCCGGATTTTGGATGCCCAGTCACTGGACAGCGTGTTCGAAGACCCGCAGTGACGGTGAGTTTCACCTGATATATTTGGAGAAGTCATGACCAGGAAAAGGATCAAGATCGCCTGGCTGGGTTGGCTGGCGTTGTGGGCCTCATCCGTGCAGGCCGAGGTGGTGCAGAAAGGGGATATCTCCCCGGCGGACATGGCCAAGGCGATGGTCAAACGGCACAATCACCATCGCAGTCAGGTGGGCGTGGGTGGACTTGCCTGGTCGGCAAAACTGGCGAATCATGCCCTGGAGTGGGCCAAAATTCTGGCCGCCGATGGCTGCAAAATGCGCCATCGCACCGATGGCCTGTATGGGGAAAATATTTTCTGGCAAAGCCCCATCATGTGGTCCGATGGTCGCCGGGAAGTGGCCAAAGTCAATCCAGACACGGTGGTGGACTCCTGGGCCAGCGAACAGAAAGATTACAATTACGCCCAGAACACATGCACGCCCGGGCAGGTTTGCGGCCACTATACCCAGGTGGTATGGCGGGCAACGGAAGAGGTGGGATGTGCCATGCACATCTGCCCGGATCGCGGACAAATCTGGGTCTGCAATTATCATCCGCATGGCAACATGGTCGGGGAAAAGCCCTACTGAACTCCTGTCAGATAACCCATTGTCACGTTGAGGAAATTTCCTTGCAAGAAAAAATCCCCATTCTGGACCGCATCATGGCCCGCAAGCGGGAAGAGGTGGCGGAACGGCGGCGGCGTTCACCGGAATCCCGGCTGGTGGAACAGGCACGGACCCTGCCGCCAACCCGGGATTTTACGCAGACCTTGACCGGCAAAATCCAGAACGCGAAGCTGGCGATCATTGCCGAGGTCAAGAAAGCCTCCCCATCCAAGGGGGTGATCCATCCGGACCATCCCCCCTTCGATCCGATACGCATTGCAGCGGGTTATGCCCAACACGGTGCGACGTGCATCTCCTGTCTGACGGATCGGGATTTTTTTCAGGGGAGCGAGGAATATTTGACCCGCATCCGCGCCGAAGTGGACCTGCCCTTGTTGCGCAAGGATTTTTTGTTTGATCCCTACCAGGTGATCGAATCCCGGGCCATCGGTGCCGATGCCATCCTGCTCATCATGGCGGTCTTGTCTGTCGGGCAGGCCCGGGAGTTGGAGGCCGCCGCCCGGGAAATGCACCTGCACGTCCTGGTCGAAGTCCACGATGAAGCCGAACTCGATGCCGCCCATGAATTGCAAACCCCCCTGCTCGGCATCAACAATCGCGATCTGCGCACCTTTGTCACCTCCCTGGAGACCACTCTGCGTCTTGCGGTGCGGGCCGATGCGGGGCGTTGCATCGTCTCGGAAAGCGGCATCCGCACTCCGGCGGATATCGCGCACCTGCAGCAACACGGAATCCATGCCTTTCTGGTGGGGGAATCCCTGATGCGGGAGAGTGATCCGGGTGCCGCATTGGCACGTCTCATGGGATCCTGACGCGATGGTCAAAATCAAGATTTGTGGCATGACCCGCGTTGCGGATGCCCTGGCGGCGGTGCGTTGCGGGGCGGATGCCATTGGCCTGGTTTTCTATCCAAAATCGCCGCGTTATATCGATCCCGACCAGGCCGCCAGGCTGGTTGCCGCCTTGCCCCCTTTTGTGGCGGTGGCGGGTTTGTTCGTCAACCAGCCGCCCGAATGGATCCATGAGATCACCCGCCAGTGCCGTCTGACCGACATTCAACTGCATGGCGATGAACCCCCTGCCGCCTGCCTTGGTCTCCCTGCCCGGGTCATCAAGGCCATCCGGGTTGCCACCCCCGCCGATCTGCAAAATATTGACCAGTACCCGGTTGCCGGTATTCTCCTGGATGCCAAGGTTTCCCATGCCTATGGCGGCACCGGGCAGGCATTTGACTGGACCATGCTGGATGGTTTTCAATGCCGAACCCCCCTGATTCTGGCCGGGGGTTTGAATCCCGATAATGTGCAACAGGCCATCCGGATGGTCAAACCCTACGGGGTGGATCTTTCCAGTGGTGTGGAGGTCGCGCCGGGCATCAAGGACCATGACAAAATGTGCCGGTTCATGGATCGTGTACGCCAAACGGTTTTGTCTCCCCCCACCCCACATGCAAAACCCTCTCCTGGTTGACGGGTACGCCGCATGAACTGGTTTGAACGCATCATTCGCCCGAAAATCAAGGTCAGTGCCAAACGCACTCAGGCACCGGAAGGGTTGTGGATCAAGTGTCCTGAATGCAGCCAGACCCTTTTCCAGAAGGAGTTGGAACGCAATCTGGATGTCTGCCGGCATTGTCAATACCACTTTCGCATTTCCGGCAAGCGCCGCATCGACATCACCCTGGATCCCGACGGGCGGCAGGAACTCTTTCCGGCGCTTTATCCAGCGGATCCCCTTAAATTCAAGGATCTCAAGCGGTATCGGGATCGCATCAAGGATGCCCAGAAAAAAACGGGCGTCAATGATGCCGTGCGGGTCTATAAGGGGTATATCGAAAAGGTGCCGGTGGTCGTGGCGGCCCTGGATTTTGATTTCATGGCTGGTTCGATGGGATCCGTGGTCGGGGCCAAGATTGCCCATGCCGCCCTGGCTGCGGAACGGGCCAAATGCGGTTTTGTGGTTTTTCCGGCCTCGGGAGGTGCCCGCATGCAGGAGGGGATTCTCTCTCTCATGCAGATGGCCAAGACCACGGCGGCCATCACCCGCCTTGAAGAGGCGGCCCTGCCCTACATTGTCGTCCTGACCGATCCCACCACCGGGGGTGTCACGGCCTCTTTTGCCATGCAGGGTGACATTATCCTGGCCGAACCCAATGCCCTGATCTGTTTTGCCGGTCCACGGGTGATCGAACAAACCATTCGCGAGGCCTTGCCGGAAGGGTTTCAGCGCAGTGAATATCTGCTGGAACACGGTTTTCTGGATCGTATCTGCCAACGTCATGAAATCCGCCCCCTGCTCGCTTTGCTGCTTTCCCGTCTGACCGGGCGGAGCGTGACCCGGAATGGGGTATACTCCTTTGTGCCTGAACCGGAACAACCCTCGCTCTTTGATCCGGATGCGCCTTGAATGACGACCGCCTGGGGTCAAACCGCTCATGAACGTCTTCTTTCGCAGGCAGCACAATTTTCCGCGCAGCGCATCCGTCTGGGTCTGGGCCGGATGCGGCGTCTTATGAATGTCCTGGGCAATCCGGAAAGGGGTTTGCACGCCATTCATGTGGCCGGCACCAACGGCAAGGGATCCACGGTCGCTTTCCTGGAGGCCATTCTGCACGAGGCCGGCCATGAACCCGCTGTCTATACCTCTCCGCACCTGCAACGCTTCCATGAACGGATTCGCAGTCAGGGTCGGGACATCGATGATGCCACCCTGGAGTCCCTGCTGACGACGGTATTGCGAGCCAATGCCGGGGAACCGGCCACTTTTTTTGAGCTGACGACAGCGGTTGCCCTGCTCCATTTTTCCCACCTGCAACCTCGATCCCCTCCTCCATCCGACACGCGCTCCCGTCCGCATGCCGACAGCCAGTCCAATACCCGTTTCGACCACCACGCCCATGCCTGTGCCGATGCCCATTCCGACAATCGAGCCGGCACCCGATCCCCTGTGCATGCCCGTCCGTCCATCCCCCCCCCGGCAGTGATCCTGGAAACCGGTCTTGGTGGCCGTTTGGACGCCACCAATGTGATCCATCCCCATCTGACCTTGATCACGCCCATTGGTCTGGATCACCAGGAGTATCTGGGAGAGACCCTCAGCCGGATTGCCCGGGAAAAGGCCGGCATTTTGAAACCCGGGGTTCCGGCAGCGGCGGATCCCGGTTCGGAAACAGCCTCTGCAAGCATTGCACGCCGGGCAGAACACTTGGGCATCACCCTCTGGTTGCACCAGCGGGATTACCGGTTTACCCAGCCGGATGACTCTGGAATGTGGCGCTATCAGGACGCTTTGGGAACCCTGGACCTGCCACCCCTGCGCCTGCCGGGACACCATCAATATGGCAATGCCGCCCTGGCCCTGGCCGGTTTGCGTCTGCTCTCGACCGTGGCCTCCTGCCCCTGGTCTGTCCCGCTGGCAGCGTGCCAAAAGGGCATTTCCCAGGCTTGGCTGCCGGGACGTCTGGAACTTGTTCCGGGGACTCCGCCTGTCTGGCTGGATGGGGCACACAACTGTGCGGGAACCCGGGTGTTGGCCGCCGCCCTGGCCGATATGGAACCTCTTCCCACCCATCTGGTCTTTACGGCCTTGCAGGACAAGGACATACCCGGCATGGCCGACCTGTTGGCCCCCTGGGTGCGGCAGGTCTGGATCGCCCCTCTGTCGGAACCTCGCGCCGCCAACCCCGAAGCCATGGCCCATATCTGGCGGCAACAAGGAATTGCCACCTCCATTTGCCCGGATCCGGCAACGGCCTTGCGGTCGGCACAAAAAAGCTGCCCACACCCTGGCCGGGTCCTGGTCACCGGGTCGCTGCATCTGGTCGGCATCGTTCGTTCCCTGCTGTTTGCCAGATAATCAACAGCGTCATGGTTTATGGAATGGATGCCTCGTGGAAAAGGCGGTACACTTTGTGTTCAATTCTCACGAGGAGTCATCATCATGGGTCTGATTCACGCTGACCTGGTCTTGAAAAATCCCCTGCTGGACTCGACCATGGTCATTCGCGCCATGGTTGACAGTGGCGCTCTCCTGATGTGCATACCGCAACATGTTGCCATGCAGCTCCAACTGAAAGAGCTGGAGAAACGCGAAGTCACCCTGGCCGATGGCCATCGACATCTGGTTCCCTACGTTGGTCCGCTGGAGATTCATTTTGCCAATCGCCGCTGTTTTGCCGGCGCGTTGGTGCTGGGCCATGAACCCTTGCTGGGTGCTGTCCCCATGGAAGATATGGATATCGTGATCAATATGGCACAACAAAAACTGGTGGTGAATCCGGAGAATCCACATATCGCCATGGCACCCGTGAAAACCACTGCCTGACACGCATGATCAATTGACGAACGGTCAGATGATTTGAATCTTGTTTTGGGAAAGAATTTCCTGCATGACCACCAGGCCAAACCGGGCGGTATCGGAGTGGATGGTCAACATGACATCACTGCCGGAAACCCGCACCACGCGGCAGGAAAAGCCTGCATCCCTGGTCAAACGCACAAAGCGAAAAGTCCCCTGCATGCCCTCTCTCAGACCATCTCCGGCCCGTTCCAGTTTCATGCGGACGCCAACGACGCTGACATCTTCTGTAACACCCCGATGGGCAACCCCATCCGGCATTACAATTTCGACTTTGGTTTTCAAGACAGACCTTTCCACCTCCCGACGGGATCCGACTTCCTCTGTCTGACTCCGGAAAGGAGATTGTGGTGGTCCAGGTCTTGTGGAAAGCCTGGATGCCAAGCGACCCGGATTGGTCACGGGACTTTTTTGACCCCGAATGGCAATCGCCCAGTCACCCTTGGAACTCTTTTGGATCTCCTCCTGGGCTGGGAACAAATCGCGAATATCTTCTTTTGCGTAGATCGGCGTTTCCTGCTGGATCGCCGGACCAGCCAGGTGATCCAACTCCACAAATTGTTCCTGACGGGCCGGAGAAAAAGCCGGCTGTTCCTGACGGGACGGAATAACAGCCGTCTGTTCCTGACGAGCCGGAAAAACGGCCGGCTGTTCCTGACGGGCCGAAAAAACGGCCGGCTGTTCCTGACGGGCCGGAAAAACAGCCGGCTGTTCCTGACGGGTTGCAAGTGCAAACAGTTGATCCTGCCGGGTTGGTATGGAGGTCTGTTGTTCCTGCCAGATCGGAATAGCGGAAGTTTGCTCCTGCCGGGTTGGCAGAGGAGCCTGGTGTTCCTCCTGCCAGGTTGGCGTGGTGGTGGCCTGCTGTGATTCCTGCCGGGTCGGATCTGCGGTTGACTCCGTTACAGGTTCAAAGTACGCCGCGTTTCCCTTTGATGACAGATCATGATGACGCGCCAGTGGTTGACTCATGACCTCTTTGGCACTCAACAATTGCTCATGCAATTGTTTGGAGCGATTGCGCAACTGAGTCAGTTTGGAAATAACTTCTTCACCCTGTTCGACCACATCCTGTTGATGGTGTTCCTGGGAAGCTTCCAGAATTTTTTGAATTTCCTCTGTAACCTGTTGGTAGACCTTGTCACCGCCCAACAGCTTCCAACCCTGATAATCCATCTCGCCACTGACCAGGCCCATCTTGATGTTGGTCAGCAATCGACTGATATCGGAGCAGGTATCCTCGATTTCCTTGATAAACTGAACTTTTTGTTGATACAGGGAATCAACTTCACTGATCCGTTCTATGGCATCCTCGATTTGCAATTCAATCGTCTTGAATTGTTCCAGCAAAGAAAAATTGTGCGGGCTTTCATAATACAACAGGTTGCCCAATCCAATCCCTTTATTGTAAAGCAACATTTCATCGGCAACGTCGCTGGCATTCTTTCCAAGCCCGCGAATCATTCTTGCTTCTTCTTCGATACCCTGGAGAATATTATCATAATGAAGTATCGATAACTTCCATGTTTTGGCCCAATCCGTAGAGAATCCATCAAGCTTGTCAAATATTTCCTTTATTTTATTGATTTTTAATTTTGGGATTCTTTTCAAAATATCTTCAATATCAATTATTTTGTTTTTTTCCACAGAGGTTATTTTTACTCTTTCAAGGCGTCCTCTATTGGATACGCAAAAATTGTAAAGCCATCTTTTCCGTGACCATGGATAATCAATTTTTTCATTAATAAATGAAACCGTGAAAATCCAATATTTTGCCTGCCAAATCGGGCAATAAACATAATAGATCAAAAAGAATGCAATTTTTTTGTACAAGGTAACCCAGTAAACCGGATCTTCATCATGAGCAGAACACCCTTCGCGCATGGAGACCATGACACAGCGCCAGATTTGCAGCATACCTTTTGGGGCACAGCGGGTACAGGTTGCAGAATTTTTCGTGATCTTGCCGGTTGCAGGGGAACGGTTGCCAGTTCCAGCTTCCTGGCGTTGCCGTCTGGCTTGCGGATCCAGTTCCTTGTAGGCCTTGTCGAGGGTCAACTCAAAATCGCGTTGCATTTTGGATTTTGTTTCTTCGCGGAGCGTTCCTCCCCGGACGATGGATTTGCACAGGGGCACACCACTGGTTTGTTTCAGGCTCAGCTCGAATTTTTCCTGTCCCTGCTGCATGCCTGCCGAGATTTTGGCACCCAATTGCACGAACAGCATTTTTTCCAGCTTTCCGTCCCATTGCAGACCTGGGTACAAGACTCCCAGGAACCGGCATTCATTTCGGTTCAAGGCTTTCTGGACACGATCCAGGGCACGATCCCAGGCTTGCAGGCCATAGCAGATTTCCTTGCGCACCGTGGCCCTGAAGAGACGGACCAGCCAGATTCTCCATCTGAGCCAGGGAGTGACATGGCCTCCGGTATATTTCAACTCCCCATCCATATCGAACAGCCACATGACGAGGGCATCCCGCATCAGGATTTCGGAGGGGCGTGGCAGCCAGCTCAGGAGGGAAAACCATACCTCTTTTTTTTCAAAAAAAGTCCTGACTTTACTCACGAATTCGTCATTCCACATCGTGATGGCCGTGCTTTTATGGTCCAGAATTTTTTCATCTTTTTTGGCAATTTTAACCGTGAAACGAGTGAACAGCAGGAGTTCACCGAGATCAAGCGAAATGGAAAAGAGCAGGATGGCCATCAGAAGAAATCTGGCCATGGTTGCGCCATATTCATCGATGAGAAACCGGTTCAGGGCGGCGAGGTCTTTATGGATGGCAGCCGGAATGACCCCTTTTTTCAACGCATCGATTCCCTCGATATCCGGGGCATCGACAGCGGCTGAAATATGATACTCGACCTGTTGTGTACTGCCGTACTTATCGACTTGGCGCAAAACGGAAACATGCAATTTCAGAAGTTTGTTGAGTTCGGTAGCCACTTCATCATAGACACGCTTATTGTCTTCGAAAGATGCTGTTATTTTTTGCACCAGGGTATTGATGTCATAGTGTTCCAGGGTCATGAAACGACGCAACTCGGCCACCGAGCGTCCACTGGGTCGCATGATATGGTCCAATTTATCCAGGTCCTCACGGATTGACCTGTGAGTTGCCTCAAAATTCTGGAAATAACGGGTGGTCAACTCCCGAATTTTTTCATCGATGCTTTTGCTGAAATTCAATCCGGAGCCAAGCAGGATGGCATTGATGGCCCGCGAGGTTTCCGAATTCGTATGGACCTTGGGCAAATCGACCAGTCCTTCGGTGAAGCCGCCAAACACCACAAAATGTTTGGCCCAATAGCGGGGTCCCTTGCGGGGATCCTGGCTGGAGGCAATGCCGGAGAGTTCATCTTCGGGCAATTTTTCAAAAGTCACGACCGACTGTTTGACGGTCAGTTCCAGGGCTTTTTTCAGGCCATGCAATGTTTGTGGATGGTCTGGATTGGCGGTGTCGGGATCGCCGAGAACGAGTTCGACCCGCCCCTTGATATCCAACCACTGTTTTTGCAGCTCACCCTGCTTGGAAACCAGGGAGACAATGCCATCATAATTGGTGTAGACCGAAAAGAAAGTCAGCAACGTCGCCAGGACAATCCAGCGTGGATTGATCCCGAACGCATGGACCAGCCCTTTCCAAAACCGCCCTTTTTCGGCAAAGCCCTGGAACAGGCGACCCTTGAAGTCAAGAATGGCCAGCGAAAGAGAAATTCCGACGGCCAGGCCAACGACGTAACGGGCTGTTTCCCCGGCACCGCCTGCAAACAGGGTCCCAAAAATTTTATGGGATATGGGAAGCTGAAGCAGTTCGTTGATGCCACGAAACGTGGTGACTGTTGACAGAATGAAAAGCAATACAGAAATGAATGGTTTCAGGCCAATGATCAACCACCGCAAAGAATCGGCCATATTCCGGATGAACGACCGTTTTCCACTTGAACCCCACCAGATTTCCCGGATGGGAGGAACCGCTTGCAGGTTCATGCGTTCCCGTTCGGCCAGCGCTTCGGCCACGGCCACCTTCAAGGCACCCCGGGCAGCTTCCATATTGAGCTGGAAAATCATCCGGGTCAGTTTGAGAAACGGATTATCCTCAAGGGCCTCTTCGTCCCACTGCCGGATGGCTCCCTGGAAAGCGATAAACCGGTCGAGAATGGGGGTTTTGACCTCACTGACCTGAGAGGGATCGACGGCCTCGGCCTGTCGTCTCTCCTCGACCAGGTTTTTTTGCAGCAGGGAGATGGCCCGCAGGGTATCCGACCATTTATCCTGGGCGCGGGAAAAAAATTCCTGATAACTCTCTTGGAAAAGAACCTGGTCTCGATTGTAAATCGGCAGAAGGCAGACTTGTGATCCCGGTTCGGTCTCTTGCGTAAACAGATTGATGACCGTCTGGCCATAAACTGCCAAAGGACGCAGGTCCGGTCTTTCTTTGACTTCGCTCTCAAGTAGATCCATTGTGCCAAAATCCCGGGGAATCCGGAAAGTGAAGAATATTAAGAATGTTATTGTTGTCCTGGATCGTCATACGTGACCGGCTGCGAATAATTTTCTGACCTTGTCGAGGTCAGTAGCCGTATCCACCCCAGTGGCAGAAAAAGTCGTCACCACAACGCGCAATGGAAAACCGTTTTCCAGGGCGCGTAATTGTTCGAGTTTTTCCATTTGTTCCAGCGGAGTGGGATTCATCCTGGCAAAGTGCTGCAAAAAATCGGCACGGTAAACGTATAAGCCTATATGACGCAGCACACCCGATGCAACACCTTTTTGGTCCCTGGCAAAAGGAATGGGGGCACGGGAAAAATAGAGCGCAAATCCTTCCCGGTTACAGACCACCTTGACCACATCAGCCGAAAAAAAATCGATCGGATCGGTCAGGGGATGGGCCAGGGTCCCCATGGGGATTGTCGAATCGGTACGCATCGGTTCCAGAAGCTGGTCCAGCATGTGGGGATGGAGCAGGGGTTCATCACCCTGGACGTTGACGATCAGGTCTGCCTCCAGAGTTCTGGCGGCTTCGGCCACCCGGTCCGTTCCTGACGGATGGTCGGGGGAGGTCATGATCACATCGCCACCGAAGGCCAGCACGGCCTGTTGAATACGTTCATCGTCGGTGGCCACCAGAACCCGGTCCAATCTGGCCTGGGCCGCACGTTCATAGACATGCTGGATCATGGGTTTGCCGGCAATGTCCGCCAGCGGCTTGCCGGGCAGGCGCGTGGAGGCGTAACGCGCTGGAATGATGGCCACGATCCTGGTCATGGTGTCCCCCCGGGTCGGGCATTTTCCGGCACGGCAGGTTGATCATGCAAGGCCTGGGAATGTCCCCGACCATCCACAAAACCAATCAACTCCGCCGTCACCTGGCCAATACGAACCTTGGTTGCAACCCGCAGCGGCAAACGCCGTTCATCATGGGTGACCCAGATGGTCAAATCACCCTGCTGCCGAAACAGTTCCGATGCCTGCAACAAGGGATGGATCGGAAATACCTGAAACCAGCCGAGTGGCGTGAAAAGATCTTCCGCCGGACCTGTCGTCACTTCAGCCATGTACCAACGGTCGCTGTCCAGGACCGGCAGGTGGATCTTGCCGGCACCCGGTTTCAAATCCGTCTGACTCCGCAGTTGGTAGAAAACGGTCATGGGATCGCTGATGTTATCGGAAATATTGTCCAGAATTTTGGGTGGATCGTCGTTTTTACGCAAGACGACCTGATCCTTGTCGCGCTGAAAATCGTAATCGACACGTCGTTGCCGGCGTCCCTGATTTTGCAGCTTGAGATAATTCAGGGTGGTCAACCCCCAGGCATTGCGAACCCCTCTGGCAGTGATGACATCATTGACCCCATAGATCCAATCGACAGGCCCGATGGAAACCAGATTGGCCTTGATGGTATACTGAAAATCTCCCTTGGCAGGATCACCAGTGGTATCGTAGGCCAGGGAAGCCCGGCCAGCCGGGACCCCTTTCCAATGCACGTTGAAATCCAGCCGTTCGCCGGTCACGGCCCCCGTGGATGCCGGTTCTGCGCGGGCAATGCCAGGATCCCGGATCAATGACTGTGTCCAGACCAGAAGCTGAATCAGGCAAACGCGCACCAGGAATAACCTTGGCCCGGATGGTTTGTTTGCTGCCGTCGTTGCCATGTGCATGGTAAAAACCGTTTTCCTGCATGCAGGGGGATTGTCCGCACGATCACCAGATCGTAGTATTAACCCTGTTTACGCATCGGAAAGCAAGGAGCCGCTCTTCGTCATCAACTGCTCATGAGGATCTCAAAGAGGATTGGAAAGGGAACTGGCGGGATGCAACGTAATTCGCGCATACTTCTTCTGGATCGGGATGGGGTGCTGAACCAGGATCGGCCCGACTACATTCAAACCGTGGCCCAGATGCAGGTTTTGCCGGGTATTCCCCAGGCCATGCGCCGCCTGCGGGATGCCGGAGTCTCCTGTCTGGTGATCACCAACCAGGCCTGTGTCGGCAAAGGCCTGGTCACCCCGGAAACCTTGCAGGCAATTCATGCCCGCCTGGCTGCGGAGATTTCTGCGGTCGGTGGTGACATTGCGCAATATTATTTTTGCACCCATCGCAATGAAGACCGGTGCGGTTGCCGCAAGCCCGCTCCAGGAATGATCCTCCAGGCACAGAAGGAGTGGGGCTTCGATCCCGCCCGAACCTGGATGGTGGGCGATGCCGAACGCGATATCCAGGCCGCAGAAGCCGCCGGTTGCCGTCCGGCAGTGGTCCGAACCGGCAAGGGGGAAATGACGGCCCTGAAACGTCCCGATGTACCGGCCTTTGCCGACTTGTCGGCCTTTGTTGACATGTTTCTTGCGTCCGACGTGTTCATGGAAGATGCCAAATGAATGAACACCATCGTGCCCTCGATGGCCGTCTGGTTCTGGTGCGACATGTGTTCACGGAGGGAGGGGAAGTGACTTGATCGATTTCAATCATGCCTTTGACGACCATCTGGCCATGGTTCACGCCGTGCGCGGGCTGATACCCGATCTGACCCGGGCCGCCGCCGAAATGACCCGCGCCATTCGCAGTGGCGGCAAGATACTCTGGATGGGCAACGGCGGCAGCGCCGCCGACAGTCAGCATCTGGCCGCCGAACTGGTCGGTCGTTTCAGTCGCGAACGACGCGCCCTGGCCGCCCTGGCCCTGACCACGGATACCTCGATTCTCACCGCCCTGGGCAATGATTATGGCTTCGACACCATTTTTGCCCGGCAGGTGGAAGCCCTGTTGCGCCCGGAAGATGTCGTGGTGGGCATCTCCACCTCCGGCAACAGCCCCAATGTCCTGGCTGGCATGCAGACCGCCCGGCGTCTGGGTGGTTTTACCATCGGCTTTTCCGGTCACGCCGGGGGCCTCCTGCGGGAAGCGGTCGATCTCTGCCTGACCGTTCCCTCCCAGGTCACCGCCCGCATCCAGGAAGGCCATATCTTGATCGGCCATCTCCTGTGCGATTGGGTGGAAGCCTCGATCATGGAGTAAGCGGCCTTGTTCCAGAATCGCGACCAGATTTTGCACACCCTGACCACGGGTTTTGGTCAACTCCCCATTCTTGTGGTGGGTGACCTGATGCTGGACCGCTACCTCTGGGGCCAGGTCCAGCGCATCTCGCCCGAAGCACCCGTGCCGGTGGTCCGCCTGACCCGCGAAAGCGAAGGGGCCGGCGGTGCCGCCAATGTCGCCATGAATCTCGCCCGTCTGGGCGTCCGCCCCCGCATGGCCGGCCTCGTGGGCCACGACAAAAACGGTCTGCGGGTCCGCCAAACCCTGGAACAGGCCGGCGTCGATTCCTCCCTGATTCAGGTCGTGGAAGGGTGGCCGACCATCACCAAAACCCGCATCCTCGGTGGCCACCAGCAGATGCTGCGCCTGGACCGGGAAGAACCCCTCACCGCCGCCGAACCGGTCCAGGAGCAATTGCTGTCCGCCATCCGGCAGCAACTGACAGGCGATTCCCCTCCGGCGGCGATCATTCTTTCGGATTATGCCAAGGGCCTGCTGACGGAACCCTTCTGTCGGGCGATCATCGACCAGGCCAAAGCGAGGGGCATTCCCATCCTGGTGGATCCCAAGGGGGTGGCCTACGCCAAGTATGCGGGGGTCACGGCGCTCTCCCCCAACCGCTCCGAACTGGGTGCCGCCGTGGGGCTGGATACCAGCAACCTCGAACCCCTTCTGGCAGCCGGGGAACAACTCCGGCAGCGTCTGGCGGTTGATTTTCTGGCCGTCACCCTGAGCGAAAGCGGTATTGCCCTGCTCGAACCGGGTCTGCCCCCGCGACGCATCCCCGCCACGGCCCGGGAAGTATTCGATGTCTCCGGGGCTGGCGATACGGTCATTGCCACCCTGACCGCTGGTTTGGCGTCTGGACTCTCTCGGCTGGATGCCCTGCATCTGGCCAATCTGGCGGCGGGTATTGTCGTCGGCAAGGTGGGCACCACCCCCATCACCCTTGAAGAGTTGCGCGCCATCGTCGCCGATGGCCACGGCAGGGAACAGGCCGAAAAACTCCTCTCCCTGGAACAGGCCGTAAAGCTGGCCGCCGTTTGGCGCTCCCGGGGAGAGCGCCTCGTTTTTACGAACGGATGTTTCGATCTGCTCCATGCCGGGCATGTCACCTACCTGGAACGGGCACGGCAACTCGGCAATCATCTCATCATCGGACTCAATACGGATCGCTCCGTGCGCGCCCTGAAAGGCCCGCAACGCCCCCTGATCCATGAACAAGACCGGGCACGGGTTCTGGCAGCCCTGGCCTCTGTCGATGCCGTGGTGCTTTTCGACGCCGAGACCCCCCTCCATCTGATCCAGGCCTTGCAACCGGATTTCCTGGCCAAGGGGGCTGATTACACCGAAGAGACCGTCGTTGGTGCCCGTGAAGTCCGTGCCTGGGGGGGCCGTGTGGCCCTGGTGCCCCTCGTCGAAGGGGTCAGCACGAGTCGCATCGTGGCCGGAATTCGTACCGGCGCAGAAAATACCGCTGCATCAGGAGGCTAGTCCATGTATATCGTCACCGGCGGGGCCGGTTTCATCGGTGCCAACATTGTCGAAGGGTTGAACCTCCGGGGAGAAAACGACATCCTGGTCGTGGACAACCTGGAAAAGAGTACCAAATTTCGCAACCTGGTCGATCTGGAATTTTCCGATTTCCTGGACAAGCGCGATTTTCGGGATGCCATCGAAAAAGGCCGTTTCGATCATGCCCGTATCCGGGGAATCTTCCATCAGGGAGCCTGCTCCGATACCATGGAGTATGATGGCCGGTACATGATGGACAACAATTTTTCCTATTCCAAGCTCCTGTTTCACTTTGCCGTGGAGCGGGAAATTCCTTTTGTCTACGCCTCCAGTGCCGCCACCTATGGCAACGGCATCCGCTTTACCGAGGAACGGTCCAGCGAAGAACCCCTGAACATCTATGGTTATTCCAAGCTGCTGTTCGACCGCTATGTCGAACGGCATCTGGCCGACGTGGAGAGTACCGTGGCCGGGTTGCGTTATTTCAATGTCTACGGTCCCCGCGAAGAACACAAGGGGCGCATGGCCTCCATGGTCTACCAAAGTTATCGGCAGCTCCGCGACGATGGCGTCACCTGGCTGTTTCAGGGCACCGGCGGTTATGGCGATGGCGAACAGCGGCGTGATTTCGTCTATGTGCGCGATATCGTCGATGTCAATCTCTTTCTGGCCGATGGGGTCCCGGTACAGGGGGTCTTCAACGTCGGCACCGGCAAGAGCCGCAGTTTCAACGAAATCGTCCATACCCTGATCGTCCTCATGGGACGGGGTGAACTCAAATACAAACCCATGCCCGACAACTTGCGGGAAAAATATCAAAACTTTACCGAGGCCGATATCACCCGCCTGCGACGGGCGGGGTACGGCAAAGCGTTCACCTCAATCGAGGAGGGTCTCGGCGAATACGTGGCACGCTTGCGGGAGGCGTAGGTCCGGTGGCGGCCATCTCTGCTGCCGCACGTTCCATTCTCGTGGTGGGACCTGCCTGGGTTGGGGACATGGTGCTGGCCCAATCGCTGTTCAAGGTCCTGGTCGCCCGGCAGCCCGAGGGAACCATTGATGTCCTGGCCCCGGCCTGGAGTCGCCCCCTCCTGGAACGCATGCCCGAAGTACGCCATGCCCTGGCGTTACCCCTGGGACATGGTGCCCTGGGTCTGGGGATTCGCTATCGTCTTGGACACCAACTGCGCCAGGCTGGGTACGCTCAGGCCATTCTTCTTCCCAACTCCCTGAAATCAGCCCTGGTGCCACTTTGGGCCGGAATTCCGCGCCGGACCGGATTTTTGGGCGAGTGGCGGTGGGGTCTGCTCAACGATATCCGGCCCCTGGATCGCCAGCGTCTCCCGCGCACCGTGGACCGGTTTGTGGCCCTGGCCCTCGATTCCGAAGAGAGTCTGCCTGCGTCACTCCCGTTTCCCGCCCTGCGAGTGAATCAACGGGCCATCCCTCCCCATCTTGCCGCATTGGGGGTGTCTCTTGATCGTGGTCCGATACTCGCCTTGTGTCCGGGTGCCGAATATGGCCCGGCCAAGCAGTGGCCCATCAACCACTATGGTGCCTTGGCCCGGCAGTACTCTCTGCGCGGCTGGCAGGTTTGGGTCTTCGGTTCCCCCAAAGAAAAACAACTTGGGGATCAGATTGCGGCCCAGGTCGGCGCGGGTGTCATTAACCTTGCCGGGACAACACAACTCGGCGAGGCCGTGGATCTGCTCGCCCTGGCCCGGGCTGTCGTCACCAACGATTCGGGTTTGATGCATGTGGCCGCCGCCTTGAATCTCCCCGTCCTGGCCCTGTTCGGCTCTTCGGATCCCACCCACACCCCACCCCTCGGCACCAGAATTCGCATTCTGACCCTGAACCTGCCCTGCTCTCCCTGTTGGCGGCGACGCTGTCCCCTGGGGCACATCGACTGCCTGCGCCGCATCACTCCTGCGGATGTGGCAACGGCTCTGGATCAGTTGCTGATTGAATAAAAACGCACTCTTTTCCTTCAGAATCCAAGGGTTATGGATTTTGCGGTGCCGGTGCCCCGCGCAACAGTCCTGCAACGCTCAAATCCTCGTCAATCTCTTCCCAATGAATTCCATATCCACCGCCACAAAGCGCCCATTTATTGCGTTGTTCGGGTGTTGCCTGGAGAAGTCGGGGAAACCATGCCAAAGGAACCATGACAGAACGTCCATCCATCAAATCAACCTGGATGGTATCGTTGGTCACCCCAACATATCTGACTCGTTTATCTGCCCGCAGAGCCAAAATACCCATTCCATATCTCCACCAAAAAATTTCGATTTTCCTGGATTATCCTTCCCAGCTCGGCCAGATCTTTGGATGAGAAACCAAAATTTGATGGTAATTGCAAGGGAGCCAGCCAAAATTTAGCGGAACATCCCACTTTGTCCACATGGACACGCATCGGTTCATTGGCTTCGTGACTGTAGGTGGTGGTTGCCTTTGCAATAAAGCCATGATTCTCATGAGAAAACCTTGAAAAAACATGGTTTGTTGATCAAGGCGATTCGGATTGAGGCGCATGGGTGGCCACCCAATCTTTAAGCACATCGTCCACACGAGATTGCCATCCGTTACCGGTTGCCCGGAATGCATCCACCACTTCGCGTGAAAGACGGATGGTGATCCGCTCCTTGGTGGTTTTTTTTTGCGCACCGCGCACTCCCAGCTTGCGTGCAAGTGACGGCGGCAACGAATTCGCCGGCTTGAAATACCGGAAATCCGCTGCTGTCAGTTCACGGACTTCGCCCTCTTCATCCGTCAATGGTTTTCGGTTTTCCATGTCGTCTTGCCTCCCGTGCGTTAGCCTTGCGAAAACTGATTATTCTAATACCATCAATGGTTTCAATAAAGCACAACACATGCAGCCGATGCCCAAGATACCCGACAGCGATATGGCGAGTCTCACTCCCATAATCGCGACGGGCATCAATCTCGAAATCTGCTGTGCTGAAGTCGAATTTGACCGCTTCCTCGAACGAAAGCCCTCGCTCTTGGATATTTTTCAGGTTCTTATCCGGGCCAAAGGTGATCTTCATACACCAAACTGTATGCACAGTTACTATGAGGCGTCAAACTATTCCTTGGACACCACCTCCAAAGTGGTGGATGGGGAATTCACCGGAACACGCAAAGATAAGATTATATTTCCAAGCCTTGTTCTTGCGTGTTTTTCTGAAATCTGGCCTGAAAGGCGGAAAACTCATCGTTTTCAATGGCCGTGCGCATGTGTGCCATGAGACTTGTATAAAAATAAAGATTGTGTTGGGTCAAGAGCCGCAGCCCCAGAATTTCATGGTTGCGAAACAGGTGGTGCAGGTAGGCGCGGCTGTAGTTGCGGCAGGCATGACAGCCGCAAGTTTCTTCCAGAGGTTTGGGGTCTTCACGATAGCGAGCCTGTTTGATGTTGATGACGCCATCCTGGACAAAGAGTTGCCCGTTGCGGGCGTTGCGGGTGGGCAGGACGCAATCGAACATGTCGATGCCAAGCGCCACCGCCGCCACCAGATCGCCGGGCTTGCCCACGCCCATCAGATAGCGGGGACGCCGGGCAGGCAACAAATCCGGAAGAGAGGACAAAACTTCCAACATCATCTCCTGGGGTTCGCCAACCGAAAGGCCGCCCACGGCATAGCCATCAAATTCCATCTCCACCAAAGCGGCAGCAGAGGCCCGCCGCAGGTCGGCATGGACGCCACCCTGGACAATGCCGAACAAGGCACCAGGGGTTGCCGAGTCGGAGCGTGCCGCCAGGCAACGCTTTCCCCAACGCAGGGAGAGTTCCATCGATCTGGCCACATAATCGCGTTCGGCGGGGTATGGTGGACACTCATCGAACTGCATCATGATGTCACTGCCCAACGCCTCCTGGATGGTCATGACAATTTCCGGCGATAAAAAACAGGTCGATCCATCCAGGTGCGAACGAAACGTCACCCCTTCTTCAGTGATGGTCCGCAGGGCACCCAGGCTGAATACCTGAAAACCACCGGAATCCGTCAAAATGGGACCAGACCAGTTCATGAAGCGATGCAATCCACCCAAACGGGCCACGGTTTCATGACCGGGACGCAAAAACAGATGGTAGGTGTTGGCCAGGATGATCTGGACCTGCATGGCCGTCAATTCAGACGGATCCATGGCCTTGACCGAGGCCAGGGTGCCGACAGGCATGAAAACGGGCGTCTCCACAGAGCCATGCCGGGTATGGAAACGGCCACGGCGGGCACCAGACGGATCGGTGTGCAGGAGTTCGAACTGGAAAGGGGTCACGGTCAAGTCGTCATCTCCGGAAAGAGCAGGCAAGCATCACCATACGAGTAAAAACGATACCCCTGCTCGATGGCATGCGCATAGATTCGATCCAGGCGCGGCTTGCCAATGAAAGCCGCCACCAGCATGAGCAACGTGGAACGGGGCAGGTGAAAATTGGTGATCATGGCATCCACGACCCGGAACCGAAACCCCGGCAGGATAAACAGATCGGTCTCCCCCGTAAACGGATGGACATTCCCTTCCGGATCCGCCACTTTTTCCAGGGTACGCACCGTGGTGGTTCCCACGGCGATGATGCGCCCGCCGGCGGTCCTGGTGGCATTGATGCGTTCGGCGGCGGCGGGCGTCAACCGACACCACTCCCGATGCATGACGTGTTGCCGCAGATCGCTGACCCGGACCGGTTGAAAGGTTCCGGGACCCACATGCAAGGTGAGGCGCACCACGCCGATACCCGCTTGTTCCAGGCGTTCGAGGAGCGGCAGGGTAAAATGGAGACCCGCCGTGGGTGCGGCCACGGCCCCGGTCTGGGTGGCAAACAGTGTCTGGTACCGCTCCCGGTCCATCTCCCGGCCTGCCGAGGCAATGTAGGGAGGCAAGGGAATCTGGCCGTGGGTATCGAGGGCCGTCATGATCTCCGTCGTACTCTCCAGACGCACCCGAAAACAGCCTGCAAGGCGTTCCAGAATCTCGACCTGCAATTCGGGGGCAATCGTGATGCACCACCCGATCCGGATGGGTTTGTTGGCACCCAGCAGGGCCAGCCACTCCCCGGCAACCTCCGTGGGACGCAGCAACAAAACTTCCACCCGTCCGCCGGTGGAACGGTGACCCGCGAGACGCGCCGGCATGACCCGGGTATCGTTTTGTACCAGAAGATCACCGGGTTGCAGAAAGGTGGCCAGTTCATGAAAAATCCGATCATCCAGGCGGTCGGGGTAACTGACCAGGAGACGGGCCGCATCACGCGGTTCCGCAGGAGCCTGGGCAATCCGCTCCCGAGGCAGGGTGTAATCAAAATCATCCAGTTGCCAGATTTTTTTATTTTTATTGAGGATCATCTCTTTGGGTTTTACATTTTGTCTGAAGTGTCTCATGTTCGGCAGGTGCTGGTCATGTTGATTCACATTCAAACTGCGAGCGTGCCTGATGACGATCACCTGGAACCCCTGGCGAAAAACCCTGGACGTGTATGGCCATCCACGGGTCATGGCCATATTTTTTCTGGGCTTTTCCAGTGGCCTTCCCCTGGCCCTGACCTTTGGAACCCTCTCCCTGTGGTTGATGGAGGCCGGAGTTGCCAAATCCACCATCGGCCTGTTTGCCCTGGCGAGTGCCCCTTATACGGTAAAATTTCTTTGGGCACCCCTGCTGGATCGCCTGCCCATGCCGTTTTTTACCGCCCGCTGGGGACAACGCCGTGGCTGGGCGCTCTGTATCCAGATATTGCTGGCCCTGGCCATATTGGGTCTCGGCAGTGCCAATCCGGCCCATGATCCGCGTCTGACGGCCTTGCTGGCCCTGGCGGTTGCCTTCCTTTCCGCCAGCCAGGACATTGTCATCGATGCCTACCGGGTGGAAATTCTCGACAAATCCCAATACGGGGCCGGCGCGGCAATGATTGTCCTGGGCTATCGCATGGGCATGCTCGTCTCGGGGGCCGGTGCCCTGTATCTGGCAACCTATTTCGGCTGGTGGGTCACCTATGCCGTCATGGCGGTTTGCATGGCCGTGGGCATCGTGACCATCCTGGTCAATCCCGAACCCGTGCGAACCATGGAACCGGAATCCCGCCAGCAGGAAAACAGGATCGACTCTGCTCTCGGCAGGCACCTGCGACAGGAAGGACGCTGGGTTGCCCTGGTACGCTGGCTCTCGGTGGCCGTGGTCGCCCCCCTGGCCGATTTTTTGACACGGCGCGGGTGGTTGGCGGTCTTGATGTTCATCCTGCTTTATAAATTGGGTGATGCCCTGGCCGGGGTCATGACCGGACCTTTTTATATCGATCTTCAGTTCAGCAAAATAGAAATTGCCAATCTGACCAAAATTTTCGGCCTGATTGCCACGCTTGTGGGTTCCGTCATCGGCGGCTTCATGGTGCATCGCTGGGGCATCATGGTTTCGCTGCTGTATTGTGGCATCCTGCAAATGGTTTCCAACCTCATGTTCGTCTGGCTCGCCCTGGCCGGACGGGATTTGACCATCCTGGCCCTGACCATCGGCATCGAAAACCTGAGTGGCGGCATGGGTTCTGCGGCCCTGGTGGCCTATCTTTCCAGCCTGTGCAACGTCGCCTATACGGCAACCCAGTATGCCCTGCTCTCCTCATTCATGGCCTTCGGGCGCACGATTCTCGCCTCCTGGGGCGGGTTTCTGGCCGACAAAATGAGTTGGGGGCCGTTTTTTTTCCTGACGACCGTGGCAGCCCTGCCGGGTATGGTACTCCTGATGTGGATGCTGCGCCACTTCCCCCAGGAACCAAAAACCAAAACCTGAATGGCAGTCACGCACCTTGTGCATGCCCAGCACATGCCCGGTCGCAGGATTGAACACCTGGGGTATGCCTGCCAAAATGGATCGTTCACGCTGAATTGACGACAGCGTATGCGATCCGCATATGAGATCAAGGCAAATATTGCTAGACTGGTCAAAATGCTGATCACCATGCAGACGGGTTGATGTCAACAATCGGGAGAACAGACATGGGTAACGCTGAATTGCTGGAAAAGTTGCAGACACTTCCCCCCGAGAAACAATTGGAAGTTTTTGATTTTGTCGAATTTCTCACAGCACGTCACCGTGCGTCAACCGGTACAAAGCCCGTTCCTGGTGGTGAAATACCCGCAGAAGAGAAGCGTGTGGAATTTTCCGGTCCCCTGGCGGCGTTGCGTGCCCAGGTGGCCAACGAATATGGGGACATGCAGCCCATGAGCCGGGAGGAACTGTATGACCGTGTGGTTCTTTCCCGGCAGCCGCCCAGTGCGGATGAAATCAAATGGATTATGGAAAACGTCTGCGGCGCGTGGGGCCATCGGACCGTGGAGGAAACCGACGCCTTGATCAAACGACAACGTATTGCGGATTGGGGTGAAGCAGAAGAAATACCATGAAATCCTTGTTTGACAGCAATACCTTGATCTATTTTCTCAACAATTCGTTACCTCCGAGCGGTAACCGTTTGGTCTTGCTGGGAATACAAGAGAGAGAGACGCATTTTCGGTCATCACGCGCATTGAGGTCCTGGGATATCCTGCGCCAAACGAGAAAAAGCGTGCCGCACCCCATTTACTTGGCAGCCTGACCGAGATCGGGTTGACTGAGCCTGTTCTGGAAAGAACCATTATTTTGAAACAACAATATCGTCGGTTGAAAGTGCCTGACGCCATCATTGCCGCTACGGCTCTTGAACTGTCCCTGCCGTTGATAACGCGCAACGTGTCTGATTTTTCCGCCATTGCCAGTTTGCGTGTTATCGATCCATTCCATTTTGAGGAGAATTTATAGTAATCCTTGGGATTGTCGTCACGACCTACAAAAGCTTGGCGATCAAAACAAGCAGATCGCAATTTGCAAAGAGGGAGAAACAAGCATGCTGCCCAGCTACGAAGCCATCTACGACCATGGTCAATTGACCTGGATCGGCGATACACCGGGTCCGGTCAGGGCGCGAGTGATCATCACCTTGATCAACGAACAAACACCGAGTCATGTGTCCGATGTCAAGCGAGAGATTCCCAATGGTACCCAACTGGCGGCCATCTTGGAAGAAATGGCAGAAAAAGGTATCGGCAAGATTTTTGGTGATCCCCTGGAGTGGCAGAAGGAAGCACGTCGGGATCGCACCCTACCCGGCAGGGAGGAAGAATGATTCTCCTGGATAGCAATATTTTGATCTATGCATCCCTTCCAGGGCATAGTTTCTTACGTAACAACATCCTGGAACAATTGGTATCGGCGTCGGTGATCAGCCGGATCGAGACCCTTGGCTATCATCGCCTGACGCACGAACATGAACGATATCTCGAAAAAATGTTTGCTGCCGTGGCCATCCTCCCGATCACCGACACCATCGTGGATAGATCGATTCTCCTGCGACAACAACGACGTATGGGGCTGGGAGACGCCATTATTGCAGCATCCGCACTGGAACATGGCATGGATCTCTGGACGCGCAACATCAAGGATTTTTCATGGGTTTCAGGCTTGGTCGTTCATGATCCATTCGGCGGTGTCGCCGCAGGCACAGGATCTCTTGCGTGATCCACAGAGAGTTGAGCCATGGAGGCCGTCCAGAAACTCCCGTTCCTCCTGGACCTTCTCCCGGTTTTCCATTTGCATTTCCGAAACTGGCATGTTTTTGGACAGCCTTTTTAGTGGCCGGATTGCGCCAACAGGGCCTGGTAGGCTGACGCAGTCAGGAGCTGATCCAACTGTTTCGGGTCGGCGGGGCGGATGCGAATCATCCATCCGGCACCATAGGGATCTTCGTTGACTTTTTCCGGGGCGCTGACCAGATTTTCATTGATGGCGGTCACGGTACCGGAGAGGGGAGCGAAGAGATCCGAGACGGATTTGACCGATTCCACCACGCCGAAAGGGGCCTGGGCGGTCAGCGTGGTACCCGGTTTGGGAAGCTCGACGAAAACAACGTCGCCAAGCTGTTGGGCGGCATACTGGGTGATACCCACCACCACTTCTCCCCCCTCGGAGCGGCCCCATTCGTGTTCTTGGGTATATTTGAGATCAGGGGGCGTGGAAATCATGAAAGCATCCTGTACGATTGAATGTTGTTGAGGACAATGCAGCCTGTTTGATGCCTCATTTGACCCGTTTTTGCGCCAAAACGCAAGCGAAACTCAAACTTTCAAAAAACGGGAGAGGGAAAGCAAGGCACCCAGCAGGCCCAGACCGATACCAATGAACACAATGAACATCAGGTGCGGCACGGGTAAAAAATGCAATTCCAGCCGCAAGCCAAAGGAAGCCCCCAGCTCCCTGACGACCTCCAGGGCACCCAGATGGAGCAGGCCGGTCAGGCCAATGGCAACCACGGCTCCCAACACGCCCTGAAGAATCCCCTCATAGATGAATGGGGCCTTGATGAAATTGCCGGTGGCACCCATGAAGCGCATGACTTCGATCTCATCCTTGCGGGCAATGATGGTGAGTTTGATCGTATTGGAGACGATCAGCGTGACGGCAGAGAGCAGCAGCAGGGAAAGAATGTTGCCCAGATAGCGGACGGCTTGAATGACAGTCGCCATACGCTCCGCCCATTGCCGATCATAGGAGACCGATTCAACTCCTGGCCAGGTGAGAATTTCATGAGCCATCTGGCTGGCATGTTGAAAATTTTGGCGGGTCAGCTTGAATTCGATGGTGTAGGGAAGCGGATTGTCATCCAACTGGTCCAGCAGGCCGGCTTCGGTATCGAGCATTTTTTTCAACCGGGTCAGGGCCATCTCCGGGGATACGATGCGGAGGGTGACCGAATCCACCAGGGTGTTGCCCGCCAGACGGTCGTACATCTGGGTCACCTGGGCGACGGGAACACCGGTTTTGGTATAGAGGGTGATCAGATTATCGCCTTGCCAACGACTCAAAAGGGTATCGGCGTTGGTCAGCAACAGGGTCAGGGTGCCAAAAATGGTCAAGGAAATGGCAATCACCATGGCGGTGGTCCAATGGGAAAGAGACCCTTCATGAAACTGCCGCCAGGCCCGCCGCAGGGCACGCCGGTGAAAACCACTCGTGACGGGGGGATGATCGACCGGCAGCGTCGTTGCGCCTTTGCGTTCCCTGGCAGCAAGGGCAGCGTCGGCACCGACAGGTTGTTTGGGGCTGTCGGTCAAGAGCGTGCCTCCGGCTGGGCCGAAGGGGGAACGTTCAGCAGGCGACCATTTTCCATCTCAATGTGCGGATGCCCCAATTCATAAGCAAGATCAATATCGTGGGTCACCACCAGAATGGTAGTACCCTGCTGGTGCAGGGCCTGGAACAGGGCCAGAATGCGCCGCCCCATGCCTTTATCGAGATTGCCGGTGGGTTCGTCGGCAATGACCAG
Organism: Magnetococcales bacterium; assembly: GCA_015228935.1. Taxonomy (NCBI): domain Bacteria; kingdom Pseudomonadati; phylum Pseudomonadota; class Magnetococcia; order Magnetococcales; species Magnetococcales bacterium. Next base: position 67,234 of record JADGCO010000008.1, read on the forward strand.
CGGCGGTCGATTGACAATGGCACGGGCAATGGCCACGCGCTGCTGTTCGCCACCTGACAAGGAAATCGGATTCTGATGCATGCGTTCTTTCAGACCGACATACTCCAGGGTACGCACCACCTGCCCGGGTATCTTGGCCGGTTCACGACCTGCCACCTCCATGGCCAGGGCAATATTTTCGTAAACAGTGCGGTCATACAACAGCTTATAATCCTGGAAAATGACACCAATGCTGCGTCGCAAGGCCGGAATCTGTCTGGATGTCAGGCGTTCGACATTGCGTCCTCCCACCACCACGGTCCCTTCCGAAGGAAGTTCGGCCCGGTAGATCAATTTGAGAATCGAGGTTTTCCCGGCCCCCGAATGACCAATCAAAAAATGGAATGACCCCTTGGCCAGGGCAAAGGAGACCCCTTTCAGGGCCTCGTATCCGGTTGGATAACGCATGGTGACGTTGTGAAACTGAATCATGATCGGATGGCCAAGGCAGTCAAAATGGCTGAACAAAGGATCTTACCCCATGGTAACTCTCTGACGAATTGTTCTCAAGCCGCTGTACAGGGTTCAGGAAAAGGAGATGGCAGAGTGTTGGCACGGCTTTTGATTGCATCATGCGGTAACGAGGGATTGTCTATCCGATCAGGGAGTGTCAGGGATTGACGGGATTGGGAGTCAGACGTGATTGTTCAGTGTGAAAACTGTAGCAGCCGTTTCGATGTCGAAGACAAGGTGCTGTTGCCTATCGGGCGCAAATTGAAATGCTCGATGTGCAAGCATGTGTTCTTCCAGATGCCCCCCCCTTCCACGGCAGGCAAGCCAGCCACAGATACACCGCAACCAACTGCGGAAAATCTCCAGCATAACGCAAAATCTTCTTCTGAAACAGATTCTTCTCCGGAGGATATTGCCGGGTCCGCCCCGGATCCGGAAGATCTTTCCTCACCCGAAGCACCAAAACAGAGTGAAACAGAAGAAGAACTTGCAGATCCAGACCTGGATTTGAATCCTGAGCCATCCCCGGACGTGGATCGGGATGTGCAGGCCGAATCCGGCTCTGTCCTTGAATCCGAAGATGATTTCAAACTCGACGAGGCGGATGTCAAACTGGACATGGATACGGATCTGGAAGGTACACCGGATCTGAATGTCGGTGACTTTGACTTGAACGATGTGGACGATCTGCCTTTGGACGAAGAGGACCCGCTTGCCAAACCGCAGACAACCCAGGCCGGGAGTGAAGAAAAAAGCCTGGAGTCCCTGCTGGATGAAATGAAGGCTGAAGATGCAGAGGTTGAGGATGAGGAAGATGTTGCCACTGTCCTGAGTCAACTCTCTGGCGATGTCAAAAGAGACCGAGGAATTGATGGGAGTGACGAGGGACAGGAACCGGTCTTTGATGATTTGTCTTCCGAACTCCACACCGGGGAAGATATCAAGGAAATCGACCTGGACAATTTTCCAGACGACAAGGATCGGGCTGCCGATGGCCGTGAAGAAGAAGAACTGACCCGAGCCGACTTGGATTTGTCAAAGTATGAAGAGGTCAATCTGGATGAAGAAACCTCGGTATCATCCAAGCAGGTAGCGTTGCTGGATGAGCAAGGGGATTTGGATGAAATCCCGCCGCGAGACCCGCCTGTTGCCAAAAAGGCCGGGCTGTTCTCGAAAGCAACCGCGACCCCGGATGCCGAGCCAGAGATTGACGAAAATTTGGCGGATGCCGAGGAGGACCTCGAACCCGCATCCCGGCTTCCCTTTGAAACCCCGCAAATACAAAAAATTCTTTTCTGGACCGCCCTGTTTTTGAGTGGCATCTGGATTTTCGGCATGCTGGCAAGAACCGAATGGTTCGAGTATCACATTTATTCCATCCGCAATGATGTGCATCTTGCCTCTGTCGAGAGCCAATGGCGTTCCACCAGAGATGGGGAGGAGATGCTGCTTTTGAATGGCAAATTGCGCAATACAACCAAAACCGGCCAAAAAGCGCGTGCCGTGCGCATCTCCCTGCTTGACAAGGATAACAAACCGCTCCATGCCGTCCGGATCATTCCGGGACGGGTGCTGAAAGAGAGTGATCTTGATATCAGTGATGACTCATTACGCATCATGGTTGATCTTCAGTCGGACACCAAACAGGTCAAAACCATACCCACCATCAAGGCTGGAGAAGAAATCGGTTTTCAGGCCATATTCCTCCATCCTTCCGAGGCCACGGTTCGCTATCGGGTGGATATCGATGAGACCACCGAGTCAACCGACAAGAAAACCAAGGACACCAAAGATACCAAGAATACCAAGGACACCAAAGACACCAAGGACACCAAAGATCATGCTGCGCAAAAGGGGTCCGCTTCACATTGAGTGCCTTGTGTTACCACATACACTTTTCATGAACACGGTGGATGAGCCATGTATCTGAATCATTTTGGGTTGCAACGTCATCCATTTTCCTTGACACCAGATACGGATCTGTTTTTCAACGGCGGAGAGCGGGAAAAAATCCTGGAGATGCTCCTGCATGCCATCCAATCCGGTGAAGGCATCATCAAGGTGGTGGGAGAAGTGGGCAGTGGCAAGACCATGCTCTGTCGGATTTTATGCCATCGTCTGCCCAAAACCGTGGATGTGGCCATCCTGCTGAATCCCAACATTCCGCCGGAACAAATTGTTGCGACCGTATTGCGAGAATTGCGGGTGACGCCCAATCCATCCGGAAACCGCTGGGCGGATCAGCATATTCTGCTTAATCATCTGGTTGATCTGCACCGGAATGGACGCCATGCCCTGGTATTGGTCGAGGAGGCCCAGAGCATGTCCATGGCCTCCCTGGAAGAGCTGCGCCTGTTGAGCAATTTTGAAACCTCCAGGACAAAACTGTTCCAGATCGTTCTGTTCGGCCAACCGGAGCTGGACCAGACCCTCGCCGCCCATGAAAACCGGCACCTGCGCGAACGCATCACAACGAGTCTGCATCTGCCCCCCCTGACCCGGAAAGAGACAGGTCTCTACCTGCAACATCGTCTGGAAGCCACCGGTCACCCCGATGGAAAAATATTTACCAATGGGGCAGTTCGCGGTTTATATCAGACATCCAGGGGTGGCATTCGACGGATCAACGTTCTGGCACACAAGGCGTTGGTGGCGGCGTTTACCGACTCTTCCCGGATGGTACGGTCCCGACACATCCGTTCCGCAATGGCGTCCAGCGAATTTTCAACAGATTTTTTCGCATCCTTGTCACTCTGGATGCGTCCGATCCTGGTGGCGAGTGGTCTGGCAACCCTGATTGTCAGTGGTACGGTGCTTCACTCCTGGGGCAACACTTCCCGTTCAGGAACCATCCCCCGGATGGGAACAGATATCCCCCTGGAAGAGCGTCTGAAAATGAATGCCAATTCCATGGCGCGGATTTCACAGGCCCTGCCACCATCCCAGACCCAGAGTGCCGCCAGATATGTGCCTGAGTCGCCTGTACCCAGGCTGGAGCAGGAAAAAATCGAAAAAATGGGGGGGCATACCCCCCCCGTACAAGACAAACCTGGGCAGAAATCTGCGGAACAAAAAGTTTCGGAACAAAAGTCACCCGAGATGAAAGCCGCAGAACAAAAAGTTTCGGAACAAAAATTCCCCGAGCAGAAATCTGCGGAACAAAAAGTCGCGGAACAAAAATTCCCCGAGCAGAAATCTGTGGAACAAAAAGCTGTGCAACAAAAATCCCCTGAACAGAAATCCGTTGAACAAAAACCTTCCGGACAGAAACCTTCCGGGCAAAAAACAGCCGAACAAAAAACAGCAGAACTGAAAGCTGCCGGACAACCAGTCGCAGAACAAAAATCTGCAACCTCGACGCCGGAAGCTGAAAAAAAGGAGTTCGAAAAAAAAGTCGCGGACGAATTCATGCTGGCATCGATGGATGCCATCCGTCCCCAGGAGCAGGCGGTCCAAAAGTATGATATGGACCCGAAACAAAACTACCCCTTCCTGAAAAAGGAAGATCCCCTGGCAGACAAAATCATCGCCTCGCATATCTGGATCGAAACCAGCGAGGAGACCCATTTTACCATTCAGTTGATGCAACTGACGCAGGATGACGGATACGCCACCCTGGAAAAAATCATCGCCGGCCTGGATCCGCAGATCGCTGCCAGACGACTGAACGTCGTGCGGTTACGCGATCATCGTCTGCTCATCTATCTGGACGAGTTCAACAGCCAGCAAGAAGCCAGTGCCCTGATCAACCGCCTGCCCGCCACCCTCAAAACCAACAACCCCCTTGTGATCCCCCTGAAACAGGCCCGGGACAAGATTCACCGCAACGCCAGGGTCAGTGGATGACGTCAGAATCGTGTCAGCCATTCATGCCGCATGCAGCGGGATGATTTCGGTTTGCAATCGCTCAAGAAGCCGATTCTTGGCCGTTTCCATGTCGTACTGGGTTTGCAGGCCTAGCCAATATTCCGGTGACTGATCAAAAAAAAGCCCCAGGCGCAAAGCCATCTCTGCGGTTACCGGACGACGCGCATGAAGGATATGGCTGATCTGCATGGCTGAGACACCCACAGCCTTGGCCAACCGGTATTGGCTCATTTTCAGTTCGGCCATGATCTCCTGTAAAAACGCCCCGGGATGAACAGGAGCGATGCGTTCTGCCGTGGCAACGTCAGCCATATCCAGGTGAATCACATCTTCCATATGGATGGGCATGCCTTGTTCCTCAATGGCCGCGCTCTTTTTATCGGCAAAGGTCTTGATCATGGCCTTGATGGTAAACAATCTGTTTTCCATCTGCAACAAAACAATGATTCCACCCGTCTTTGCATGCGTTTTTTTTTGCCTAAAGAATCTCCTTCCCACTGCCATTCGGATTTTCCCGGACCAGCCGGGGAACCGCATAACCGGGCACCATTTCCCGCAAAATATTCAACAGATGAATGCCCTGTGTGCGTGACACCTGGAAATGCGCGGCCCCGGCTACCGGGTCGAGCAGGTGCAGATAGTAGGGCATGACCCCCAGATCGACGAGACTGGTATACAGTTCTGCCAGAATGGGAGCAGAATCGTTGACGCCCTTGAGCAAAACGGATTGGCTGAGGAGTGGAATGCCGTTGCTGACGATGCGTTGCAAGGCCAGACGGGCCGGCAGACTCAGTTCGGCGGGATGGTTGACATGCACGACCAGGATGGGTTGCAGACGGGTGGAGGTGAGCCAGGTCAAAAAATGGTCGGTGATCCGCTCCGGCCTGGCAACCGGCAGGCGTGAATGAATCCGGAGACGACGCACATGGGAAATTCCAGCCAGATCACGAGTCCACCGTGCCAGATCCTGGTCGCCGACCATCAAAGGGTCACCCCCCGAATAGATCACCTCGTGAATGCGGTCGTCCTGACCGATTTTTTCCAGGATCGGTTGCCAATCCCGGATGGCATGGACGCGACGGTGCCGGCGAAAACAAAATCGACAGTGAATCGCGCAGGCATCGGCAACAAGCAACAAAACCCGGTCTGGATACTTCTGGATCAGGCCGGGAATGACCATATGTCCGGCTTCCAGAAGCGGATCGGCGCTGAAACCCGGCACCTCAAGCAGCTCCTCGGCAGTCGGGTATCCTTGCCGCCATAAAGGATCCGCAGGATCATCCCGAACCACACCGGCAAGAAAGGCTTGCGGAAAACGCATCGGATAGCGTCGCTGGGCTTCCCGGACCGCATGGTCAGGGACCGGTCCCGCCCAGGCTTCTGGATTGACCAACAGATCGGCACCGACACCCTCGCTTGGGAGAGAAGGATGCTCTGCGGAAGAAAATCGGTTATACTGCTTTGCCTTTTGAATTGTCATGCTGCCTATAACCTGTTTTCAAAGAGGATGTCATGCTGACCCACAACCAGTTGCGCAACGGAAGCCGCGTGGAGATCGACGGTCAGCCGTGGATCATTGTTTCCGCCCAGTTCGTCAAACCCGGCAAGGGACAGGCCTTCACCAAAATTCGCATCAAAAATCTCATGGATGGTCGGGTGATCGACCGCACCTATAAATCCAGTGAAACCGTTGCCAAGGCAGATGTGGTCGATAAGGACATGCAGTTTCTCTACAAGGACGGTGATCATTGGCACTTCATGGATCCGGCCACCTACGAACAGGTTGCCCTGGGTGAGACGGAAGTATCCGATGCGGTCAACTGGCTCAAGGAGCAGGAAACCTACGCTGTCACCCTGTGGCAGGGCAAGGCCATCTCGGTGCAGGCCCCACCGTTCGTCACCCTGACCATCGTTCATTGCGAGCCTGGCATCAAGGGAGATACCGTCTCCGGTGCGACCAAACCGGCCACCCTGGAAACCGGGGTCATTGTCAAGGTACCGTTGTTCATCAACCAGGAGGAGCGCATCAAAGTGGATACCCGCACCTCCGAATATGTGGAACGGGCCAAGGGCTGAAGAAGGGTCTCCTCCGGTGAATCGAACCGGACATACGCGACCACCCCCTCTGGAACCCAAACCGGATGCCCAAAAATGGCACCCCGCCGCCCAGCGGCAGATTCTGGTCGAACGGGCGCGCATTCTCTCGGAAATCCGGCGTTTTTTTACCGAACGGGAGATGCTGGAGGTGGAAACCCCCCTGCTGGCGCACGGGATGGTTCCGGAACCTCATCTGGAACCTATCCCCTGTGCCGGCGGTTTCCTGCATACCTCCCCGGAAGCCGCCATGAAGCGTCTGGTGGCCGCCGGTTATGGACCCGTTTTCCAGATTTGCCGGGTCTTCCGGGCCGATGAATCCGGACCCTGGCACAATCCGGAATTCACCATGCTGGAGTGGTACCGACCAGGTTGGAGTCTGGCCGATCTGATGGCCGAGGTGGAAGAGCTGGTGGGATGTTTCATTTATTCTCCCCCTGCCCGCTCTTTGACGTGGCGTGAATTGTTCATACACTATGCCCACCTGGATCCGTTCGTGGTCACGCGAGAAGAACTCATGGCCCGCACCGCCTCGCCAACCACCACCCTGGACAAGGATGGTCTGCTCGACCTGCTGCTCGTCGAATTGATCGAACCGGCTCTGGTGCGGGAAAATGGCCTGGTATTCGTCACCCATTTTCCGGCCAGCCGGGCAGCCATGGCCCAGATTCATCCCGGACCACCGCCCGTCGCCCTGCGCTGCGAACTGTATGTCGATGGCGTGGAACTGGCCAATGGCTACCAGGAGTTGACCGATTCCCGGGAACAAAGGGATCGTCTGGAACAAGCCAATCAACAACGTCTGGCCGCCGGACTCGCACCCTTGCCAATGGATGAATTTTTTCTGACCGCTCTGGAACATGGCCTGCCCGCATGTGCCGGGGTTGCCCTGGGAATTGACCGGCTGGTCACCCTGACCCTGGGCCTGGAAAATATTCAGCAGGTACTCGCTTTTCCCGGTGATCGGATATGAAAAGACCGGAAATATCCCTGTTTCAAAATGGACGCAGTCCAGACAGAAACGTGACGTGAATTGAAATCATGAAAAGACCGGAAAAATCCCTGTTTCAAAATGGACGTGGTCCAGACAGGAACAGGAATTGGCAATGGCTGCAATCGAGGAGGAAATACCATGGTCTTGCTGCACACACCACCGGGTGAATTGGGATCCCTGGCCCCCGATTTTTTGTTGCCGGGCGTGGATGGACAAGATCACTCCCTGGACGACTACCAGGATGCCCTGGTCCTGGTCGTCATGTTCATTTGCAACCACTGCCCCTATGTGCAATCCGTCGAGGCGCGTCTGATCGCCCTGGCACGGGAACTCCAGCCCGATAAAGTGCAGTTTGTGGCCATCAGCAGCAACGACACCGTCAATTATCCCCAGGATGATTTCGCCCACATGCAACAACGGGCCAGGGAAAAAAATTATCCCTTTCCCTATCTTTTCGATGCAACCCAGGAGGTTGCCCTGGCCTATGGTGCCGTCTGCACCCCTGATTTATTTGTATACGATGCCGCACGGCACCTGCAATATCGCGGTCGCTTCGACGACTCGCCACGCGATCCCCTGGCTGTGCGGCGTCAGGAATTGAAAGAGGCCATCCTGATGCTGCTCGATGGTCGCAACCCCTCCCCCATCCAGAACCCCTCCATGGGATGCAGCATCAAGTGGAAAGGGGGAACCCTCTAGCCAAAGGTCACCGTCCCGAAACCGGACTGTACTCTCCGGGTGACCATGCATCGCGCTCCAGAGGACCGTTTTTCGTCATGCCGAAATGAATCCCTGCGCAGTTGGTCTCCCATCGGGTTCTTCGGCCTGAATTTCGCATTCCCGATGAGTCGATGGTGGTTCGATTGGGTTTTGTTTGGCATCATGCGGGTTTTACATGCCTGCTTTATGACGGCGTCAAGATTCTGGATCATCACATTTTGGACATGTGTGTCTGAGAGGCTGTCTATTAACCCTCGGATAAAAAAAATTGGAAAAGAAGATTCTATTGGGGCTCCGCCCCAAACCCCGCCAAGAGGAAGGGCACAGCCCTTCCTCCTG
>JADGCO010000009.1:0-22063 GCA_015228935.1 Magnetococcales bacterium
TGGCGGAGGGAACTGGAGTCCGCAAAACGGCCCGGTTGACTGGGGTCTCCAGGGATACCGTTGGACGGATCCTCAATCGGGTCGGAGACCATGCCAAGGAGGTTCACGACCTGTTGGTCGGCGACCTGACAGTCCCAGAAGTTCAGATGGACGAGATAGAGAACCCCAGCCATGGCCGCCGGGTTGACGGGCCATTCCTGGAGCGTGGAAGGATTGCTGAGGTTCCAGATATTCAAAACTGGATGACTGTCAGGCCACCAAGGAAGATTCCTTGCAACAAACAATTCCTCCTGCATATCGTAATTCCGTTCAGGTCGTGGTCGTGGATGTTTCCACACACAAACCATGCAAATGAATGCAAGACAAGAAGCGCCAGCCCTGGAAACAGCCGTTCCGGTAAAAAATCGTCTTGTTTGGGAAGGAAACGCCAGCTCAATGGAAAATTGTCTCGACTCGACGGGAAACACGCCCGACCGGAAAGAGGATATGGGCATGAAGAGCGTATGGGCGTGTCTGGAAAAAGGCGGAACCGTTCTGACGGTCAACCGGCGTCTGGCGCGGCATTTGATGGACGATTTCGACCGGCTCCAGCTTGAGCAGGGGCGGTCCACCTGGCCGACACCGGATATTGTCCCCCTGAGTGGCTGGCTGGAACGGTGTTGGGATTCTCTGGTCGGTCTGCCCGATCTGCCCGATCTGGCGGCAGAGTCCGGCACCATGCCGCTCCTGTTGAATCCCGTCCAGGAACAAGCCCTCTGGGAACAGGTCATCCGGGCGGAGAGTGTCGGCAGTCCGTTTCTGGACGTGGCATCCGTGGCCGAAAAAGCCTTGCAGGCCTATGAACTGTGGCATGCCTGGTTGGACGCGAATGACCAGGTGGACCCGGCAAACCTGTTTCTGGATGTCGATGCCCAGGCGTTTCAGACCTGGATGGCCCGCTTTGAGGCGCGTTGTACGGAACAGGGTTGGATCGTGGCCGCCAGATTGCCCGCATGGCTCACCCACCAGGCAATCCATCTGGCCATGGGGTCGCATGTGCTTCTGGCCGGATTCGAGCGTCTCGCACCGGCCCTGGAACGCCTGTTCGATCAATTGTCCCGGCAGGGAACCATGATCTCCTGCTGGCAACCACCCGGGCAACAATCCCAGACCGTGCGCCTGGACTTTCCTGACCAGAATTCCGAAATCGAAACCGCCGCCCGCTGGGCACGGCATCATCTGGCCGCCAATCCGGAAGATCGTATCGGGGTGATCATTCCGGATTTGCAGCGCATGCGCGCACAGGTCGTCCGGATTTTCACCGACGTGTTGCATCCAGAGATGTTTGCCTTGACCGCCGCCCCTGAACGTCCGTTGTTCAATCTGTCCCTGGGTTCACCGTTGGCCGGATATCCGCTGATTCAGGACATGTTTCTGGTTCTCGACGGCTTGCGGGGAAGCTGGGCGCTGACCGATGCCGGTGCCCTGTTGCGGTCGCCATGCATCACCGGCGGGGAGAGCGAGCGCTGGCCCCGCGCCCTGCTCGACCAGCATCTGCGCGACAAGGGACGCCCCCGCCTCGCTGTCAAACAATGGCAACAAATGACCGGGGAGCCTGCCAGAGGCGATCATTGTCCGCTCTTGCGCCAGGTTTTGACCCGGGCCATGGCCATGCTGCCAACGCCCGACCGGCAAACCCCCAGCGCGTGGGTGGAGACATTTTCGAACTGGCTTGCAATCTGGGGCTGGCCCGGGGAGCGAACCCTGACCAGTCGCGAATTTCAAACCTGGGAAGCCGGGCGGACACTTCTGGCGACTTTTGCCACCCTGGATCGCATTGTGGGGCGCATCTCCCTCCCGACGGCCCTGCAACAGATTCGCAAACTGGCCCAGCGCCGGTTGTACCAACCGGAAACGCCCGATGCCCCCATTCAAATATTGGGCATCCTGGAAGCGACTGGTGAACCTTTTTCGGCCCTTTGGCTGTTGGGTCTGGCCGGGGAGGTCTGGCCGGCAGCCCCGGCTCCCAACCCGTTCCTGCCTCTGGCCTGGCAGCGGCAACGCGGGCTTCCCCGTGCGTCGGCACAAGGCGAACTCGAATTTGCCCGGCGTCTCACCGAGCGCCTGCTGGCCTCGGCCTCACGGGTGGTGGCGAGTCATGCCCGCATGCAGGAGGATCTGCCACAACGCCTGTCGCCTCTGATCGCCCATGTGCCGCCAGTTGACATCGGGTTTCTGGATCTGGGACCCGGTCAGCCATATTGGCGAAGCATCCAGGCCGCCGCAGAGTGGGAAACCTGCCCCGATCACCAGGGTACCCCCCTGCAATCCAACGTCCAGGTTGCCGGTGGTGCCAGGGTTCTCAAATCCCAGGCTGAATGTCCCTTTCAGGCCTATGCCGTCTACCGCCTCGGGGCCACTGCCCTGCCCGAAGTGGAACCCATGGTCGATGCCCGCACCCGCGGGACTCTCGTGCATCGGGTTTTGGAACTGTTCTGGCGGGAAACCCCGGATTTGAAAAATCTGGCCGGTCTGGATGATGCCAGCCTCGCCGAACGCATCCGCAAAGCCGTTGTGGCCTCCGTGCAACAGGAAGCCGAAAACAGACCCGAATGGTTTCCAGATGGCCTGCGCCGCCTGGAAGAAAACCGCCTGACCCGCCTCCTGACCACCTGGATCAAACTGGAACGTACCCGTACCAGATCCTTTCAGGTGGTGTTGCACGAAAAATCATTGCAACTCGATGTGGGGGGATTGCTTCTGGATTTGCGCCCGGATCGGGTGGACGCCCTGGCGGATGGTCGGCGCGTTGTCCTGGATTACAAGACCGGCGAACCCAAATTGAGCGATTGGCGGGTGCCGCGCCTGCGTGAGCCGCAACTTCCCCTCTATTGTCTCATCCAGGGGGAAAATGTGGCGGCCCTGGCCTTTGCCAAAGTCCGCCCGGAAAAACCCGCCTTCCTCGGCCTTGGTGCCGAACAAGACCTGCTTCCCATGCAAAACTCCATGGAAACAGCCCTGCGTTACCATCAGGTTGCCGGCTGGCCGGAGCTGCTCACGAGTTGGCGGGAGGATTTGACCAGAATGGCCGGGGAATTTCTGGCAGGGGTGGCTTGCGTCTCGCCCTTGCCGGGAGCCTGCGATTATTGCCAACTCACCCCCTTGTGTCGCATCCACGAAGCGGGTCTTCACTCCGATCCGGATGATCCCGAACCCACTTTTTTTGCGCCGCCAGGGTGATGCCGGTCTGAACTTCGATTCTTCATTCCGAACCGGATGATCCCGAACCCACTTTTTTTGCGCCGCCAGGGTGATGCCGGTCTGAACTTCGATTCTTCATTCTGAACCGGATGATCCCGAACTCACTTTTTTTTGCGCCGCCAGGGTGATGCTGGTTCGCACTTCAATCACATTGTCAAGCGTGGCCAACATGCGGGCGCAAAGTGCATCCCCCGTGGCGGTCAGATCGGCAGGAGGATGTGCCTTGTCGGTCAATTCCAGAACCAGATCCAGAATGATCCCAGTCATGGTGTAGTGGGGTGTCAGGTGAACCAGGCGGGAAAATATGCCGCTTTTCCGGATCTCCTGTTCCACCTGGCGGGTCAACTCCGACCGGTCGGTCAACGCTGGCAGGGATTCAACCTGGTCATCCACGGTGTCCACGTGGACCAGGACTTCGGTGACGGCGGCAACCCCTTCCAGGAGTTGCAGACGCACCTTTTCCGATATTTGATGACCCTCGGAAACCGAAAGAAACGGGCTGACCACGATATGCACATCAACCCGAATGTCTGGACCCATGCGTCTGGGAGAGAGAAAGTGGGCGGAATGAACTTCCGGGGTGGCCTCCACCAGGGACGAAATTTGTTTCTGGATCTGGTCGTCGATGGCCTGGGTGGAATCGGTCAGTTCATGCATGGCCTCTTTCAGCAGATCCCAACCGACCTTGGCCAGGATCATGGCCACAACGATAGCCGCAATGGGGTCCAGAATGGGATATCCCAGCATGGCCCCACCGATGCCCACCAAAGCCGCAATGGTTGACACCACATCCGAACGGTGATGCAGGGCGTTGGCAATGATGGCGCGGGCATCATATTTTTTTCCGATCCGCATGGTGTAGTGAAACAGACCCTCTTTGGCAATGATGGAGAGAATGGCCGCAATCAGGGCCACCAGGCCGGGAGGGGAGAGCGATGGCGAACCCAGGCGGGTGGCCGCGTCCCAGAATATTCCCACGGCCACCACCAACAGACCCACGGCGATAAACTGCGAGGCAAGAGTTTCGTAACGCCCATGACCGTAGGGATGGATCGAGTCCGCATCCCGTTTCGCAAAGTGCATTCCGACCAGCACCGCACCATCGGTGATCAGATCGGAAATGGAGTGAATGCCATCGGCCACCATGGCCGCCGAGTTGCCCAGAATTCCCGCCACTATTTTGCCCACCGAAAGCAGGACATCGATCCAGGTACCCAGCACGGTTACCCGATGGGCGGCAGCAAAGCGTTCCTGTTTGTGTTCTTCGGAGGTGGCCATGGGCAAGACTCCTTCAGGTGGCGGGTTGACAGTTTTTCATTCACGGGTCTCTTGAATTTCCAGACGGGTCCGACTTGATCATCCCTGAGCGTTTTGAATTTCCAGACGCGCCTGACTTTCCCGTTCTTCAATGGCCAGAGAAACATCTTCCCATTCCGCCATATGGGCATCCAAGGCGCGGGCCACGTCCCCTTCCCGGGTCAGGGCGGTTTTGAGCGCCTCTTTCTGGCTGGCATCATACAGACCGGGATCGGCCAAGCGTTCCTGGAGGGTACTCCGTTCCTGCTCCAAAGCGTGAATTTTCTGTTCGAGTGCCTGGGAACGTTGCCTGAGTTCGCGGGTTTCGCGATGCAGGCGGTTGCGAATGTCGGCAGCCAGACGGCGCGTATCTCGTTCCGAGCGTATCGGTGTGGTCTTTTCTCCGGTCACGACATCGGTCTGCTCCTGGGTTGCCAGGCTGCGGGTCGAGGTGATCTGGGTCAGGTATCCTTCCAGACCCTCTTCGAGGGGTCGCAGTGTTCCCTGACCCGCCACCAGATAGCGATCACAGACCCCCTCCAGCAAATCCCGGTCATGCGACACCAGAATCAAAGTGCCGGTATAGGCCTCCAAAGCCTCTTCCAGATTGGCCCGGGCATACATGTCGAGATGGTTGGTCGGCTCGTCCAACAGCAGAAAATTGCTGCCGGTCAAAAACAGCCGGGCCAGGGCCAGTCGGGCACGTTCGCCTCCGGAAAGCACGCTCACCCGGTTGAAAACCATCTCCCCGGTGAAAAGAAAGCCCCCCAACAGGGTACGGATGGCATTTTCCGGCATATCCCGGGCTGCAATGGCCCGTGCCGATTCCAGAATGGTCTGGTCGGGGTTCAGGGCATCCATGGCATGCTGGGCATAGTAGGCCGCCAGCACCCGATCTCCCAGTTTCAGGGTTCCGGAGTCGGGTTGCACCTGGCCGGCAATCAGCTTCAAAAAGGTGCTTTTGCCGTAACCATTGGCCCCCAACAATCCCACCTTGTCGCCCCGCCAGATCGATACATCCACCCCGGAAAAGATTTTTTTTTCGCCAAAGCTCTTATGCAGGGAATGAACGGACAACACTTCCCGGGCACAGGGGTTGGCTTCGGGAAGGCGGATGCGCGGGGCATTGACGGTCTCTTGCGGCACGGCAACCGGGGCGAGTTTTTCCAGGGCCTTGATGCGGCTTTGCACCTGTTTGGCCTTGGTGGCCTTGGCCCGAAAGCGATTGATGAACCGTTCCAGTTCGGCGGCACGCTGATCGCGTTTTTCTGCCTCTTTTTCCAGCAGGCGCAAACGGGTTGCTTTTTGTTCCAGATAGTCGTCAAAGGATCCCTGGTAACGGGTCAGACGTCCCCCGCCCATTTCCACCGTGACTTCCGTGACCCGGTTGAGAAAGGCCCGGTCATGGGAGACCACGATCAGGGTTCCCGGCAAACGTTTCAGGTAGGATTCCAGCCAGGTGACCGATTCCAGATCCAGATGGTTGGTCGGTTCGTCCAGGAGCATCAGATCGGGACGGGAAAACAGCAATTGTGCCAGGGCCACCCGCATGCGCCACCCCCCGGAGAAGGAGGTCAGGGGCTGTTCCAGATCGGTCCGGGAAAAACCCAGTCCCATGAGAATCGCCCCGGCCCGCGAGTGTGCCGAATAGGCATCGATTGTTTCCAGACGATGATCAATCTCGCCCAGTCGCCTGGAGATGGTTTCTTGTTGGGTGGAGGTGGTGGCTTGTTCGATTTCCTGGTGGCGGAGTTGGCGTTCCTGTTCCAGGGCGATCAATTCCTGATCGCCTTGCAGGGTTTCGGTCAGGATGGTTTGTGCCGATCCGGCCAGCTCCTGCCGCAAAATGCCAACCCGTGCCCTCGGCAACACCTCGACCCGCCCGGCATCGGTCTCTTCCTGGCCCAGGATGATGCGAAACAGCGTGGTTTTTCCCGCCCCATTGGGGCCGATCAATCCCACCTTTTCGCCGCCATGGATTGCCAAATCCGCCGCATCCAACAAGATGCGCGGGCCAAAACGTTTTCCGACTTTTTCCAGTCGCAGCATGAGAAGTCAATCAGTTTCCGTATGTTGCCAGGGTCGGAGCGGGGAAACCCGCCCGTTCAGTATGTGCAAGGACGGGCATTATCGTAAAATTTCCTTTTTTAATCAAGGGAATCGTTTGCCGGGCCTGCCGGGAGGCCAATTCTGGCCATGTTTTGTTGTTTTGGCAGGAAGAATGTCGTGCCATTGGGTCGGCAGATGTCAAGGGATTTTTATTGACCTGATATGGGAGAGCTTATATGATCCAATCCATGAAGCCCATCCATTTCATCGGTTCTTCCAGAAGCGATATCGCTTCTTTCCCGGATGCAGCGAGACGTGTGGCTGGCTCTGATTTGTGGCGCGTGCAGTGTGGACGGATGCCAAGTGATTGGAAGCCGATGCCTGCAGTTGGTGCCGGGGCGATGGAGATCCGCGTTCATCTGGGGGGCGCATGGCGTGTGATCTACGTCGCCAAATTTGAAGATGCTGTGTATGTGCTGCATGCTTTTCAGAAAAAGACCCAAAAGACCAGCCAGGATGATATTGCCGTGGCCGCCCGGCGTTACCGCAAGATTGGAGGATGACCCATGGAAGAACCTGTCGTGATCACCAAGTCGTGTGGGAATGTTTTTCTCGATCTCGGCTTTCCACCTGATGAGGCAAAAATTTTGGCGATGCGTGCGGATTTGATGGTACAACTGGGAAATATGATCGACACCAAGGGGTGGACCCAGGAGGAGGCCGCCGGAATCCTGGGCATCAGTCAATCCCGCGTATCCAATCTGGTGCGTGGCAGAGGGGGAAAATTCAGTCTGGATACCCTTGTGACACTCGCGTTGCGTGCCGGCATGGATGTCAATTTGAGTCTTGCAGCTTGATATCTGATCAGGTTGGCGGTGGTACCCCACTTATTTTCATGATTTTTGCGTCCACGCAACACTACGATGGACACCAAATTTTGGACAGACAATATGATAAGCTCTGAACTCTCCCCAATCAAAAGGAGTAGAGCATCTGCGGAGCGTTGTGATTAGTTCCATAACTCCATAATCAGATTTTCTTGAGAGGTTTTCCCTTGAATCCGTTAGACCAGTTAGAGTTTATGAAAGAAAGCCTCGTTTGGAGAGGGGTACCCATTTGATTAGCGAACATTGCTTGTCCGTGAAGCCCCGGAGACAGAGTTGATGAAGTAAAATGGGGACACCATTATGACCTGAAAGTGTTCCCCTAAACTTTATCGTTAGGCTTTATTTTATTCAAACGAAATTTTAATTTTTCCCATTCATTGTTATGAAATGAACGAATATGACCAACCTTGCCTGAGACGCTAATCCAGTCCTCCCTGTATTGATGTGTGTCTCCTTCATGTCTGTGCCTTTTTTCAAGGTTATAAACCAATAAACGTACATTGTTTCTTCGATTCCTGGGTACAGTTGGACGCTTTCTATTTATTCCTAAACCAGTCAAGTGCATACTTTTGATTTGTGTTTGTATTTCGTGTTTAGTTCTCTTAGGTTTATATCCTTTCAAACGCAGCATGCTATAGATTCGTGAAATAATGTAGCTCTTTTGGTTGTCATTTATAAATTGATTGCTTGAAATTGCGATGTCATCAATAAATCGGCTATATGAATAGCCGCGTTTTTCAAAATCTCTTACCAAATCAGGTTCATTATCCCAAAATACCAAATTAGCTAAATATCCGCTTGTTTTCCAACCCTGTGGAAGTTGGTTTTGATAAGTCGTTAATTTTGTAAGGATATCTGCAATTTTAGGGGAAAATTTGAAACATAACTTCCAAATATTAAAAACAATGTCAGAGCTTGAACTTGGAAAAAAATTTTCAATATCCTCTGCAATGAGAATTTTTTTTCCAGAATGAATTAAAGCATTATTGGTGCAATTCCTTGGTTTGAATGGATCAGCTATTCCTCCGAGTAAATAATAAGGATACACCACTTTTTTTAAAATACGGTTTTTTATTATTTCATGCAGATCTTTTAATGGCTTTTTTGCATCATGTGTGCGCCTTAACTCACCATTCTTTTTTTGTAAAATCTTTCCTGGCTTATAAAGATTATCAACAGACGATGTGATTCTGAACAGATCTTGTTCACTGACGGAAAGTAAAGATGCGAGAGAAGCTGGGTTCGAAAAAGATGGGATATTAATAATAGGAAAATTATTTGTTGACATGATGCATTAATGAGATAATGTTTTTCGTTAATGCGTCAATGTGCTTCGCATCAAGATCGCCGATTTCTTTTTTCTCGGATGCAAGAAACACCAACACACTCAAGGGAATCCCAAGAGAATTAGCAATGGCGGTGATTGATGTCAAACTTGGCTCGCGCTTATTTTTTTCCAACAGACACAGATGGGACACAGAAATGCCCGTAGAATTGGCAAGCTGTACCAGTGTCATCTTTCGAACATGACGGCACTGTCTTATTGTTCCTCCAATGTCCATGTCCAATACTCAAAAAAAGAGAGGTTCGTTGTGTTAGTTCGAGAACATCTTCATCAGAAGTCTGAGAACATCTTCAGCAGATTTACAATAGAAGGAAGTTTATCCATAACTTGCCCTAAAAAAGACAAGACTCTGGATTTTTTCTCATCATCGCTGTATTCTCTACTGCTTAAAATGGATTGGATCTTTTCAATTGCTTCATCCAATCGCTGTCTAACACCGGGTTCCGCCGCATCACGCATTTCCATTTTCAACGCTTGAAGCGTATCCAATAGATCCTTCAAAGGCTCGTTGGAACACATAAAAACCTCCTTGTGGTTTCTTTGGTGCTTGATCGCACCAGTCGCCACTACAATCGGCACCGAAAGAAACACGGCGGAACACCACGAACCTCTCATTTTCAGTCGCATATAATTGCTCTTGGAATCCTGTCACTTCGATTCTTCGGATCCATGATTCTACCGCATAGCAATTTCGACAGCGAACGAGATGCTTTCGCATCGACCTAATCCAGAAAGGATAAGGTCTATGTCAGGTACCGATCATCTGAGGTTGAGCCTCTCAAAAAGCGTGCTGAATGATTTCATTCAGTCTTGGTGAGGCAGTCTATACCATATTTTGACTTTCCGCAAATTTTTTTTCATTCAGCAAACAAATAATTCATAACACACTGATATTGTTCAGTATTAAATCAAGAAAAATTTGCTGCCTTTTTCAAACCACCGTCCCGACATCTCCAGCCACTGGCGAAATTTCCGGTCGGTGTGTTTTTGGATCTTCTGAATTCTCATTTCTGTTTTCAGCCGTGCTTACCGGCTATGGCGACGGTTGCACTATCCCCGATGATGAAATGCGAGAAAATTTGGATGATGTGGTGAGAGTCAAGTCGTAACGTATATTGGTGGTCAGCCCCTGTCATTTAACGAGACCAGACATACCGCGTCGCACTCAGGATTGCTTCCTTGCTAATCAGTGTATTGATTAGCGAACGTTGCCTGTCCATGAAGCTCACGCCAGGAACCAATGCGCAAGCCAACCGCAGGGCTGAGAATGCTGATTCTGGCATGTGCAGGGTCAGGTCCATGGTTGATCTCCTGTCGTGGAATTCATTGGGATTTGAATGATCCCTCGGCTATATACTGGCGACAAAGGAATGGAGTTGGGTTCTTGATACGACAGCGAAGTACATTTTGTTCAGGTCCTACAGATCACTCAGTATCGATGGGGGCACTTTGGGGTTCCCAGTTCGTTGGTGGGGCAACGCCTTCTTTTTCCATGAATTCCTGTTCCAATTTGATCAAATGATCGCGGCGTTTACGCAAGAACTCTTCGGGGCGATCATTGAGCAGATCATCATAAGCTTCGGGGGGAATACCGTGGCTGCGTAGAATGTCGTTACGTATTTCTTCAGGATGTGTCCACTGCAAATTTTTCAACCAATCTTTTGCCGGACATTTTTCTTCCATATTGATCCGGAACATACGGTTGGCAGGACTGGAACCCAAATCTTTAACAAGGATGGTGTGAATTTGCTCCAGAGCTTTGGCTCCATGAGTGTGCAATTGTATCCACAGGTTCGGAATTTCTTTTCCGTCCAAGTCCCGTGGATGTAAAGAAAGTAGGACGTAGAGAAAGCATCTTGTCCGAGAACTGCGCATATCAAATTTAGTGGGAAGCGGACGGGCTGGTTCACGCATGTTCATGCTGTCAAGAATAAACGGAATATTCGTTTGAGAAATTGAATTCCGGAACTCTTTGATGAGTGCCTCCATGCGAGAGGGGTTGGAAACCAATAATCCGGCAAAAGAGGAGACCCAGACCCAGCGGCGCAGGAACTTTTTCTGTTCATTGGATGGCTGTGGACATTTAAGGAAAAAGGCCATCAGAATAACCATTTGCATGGCGTAAGGGAGAAGCCTGTCTGTTTTGATTCCCATCTCGGCAAAGAAAGAGACCGACAGGGTTAAAGCCTTGTTTATTTCCTCAATAATCGAGGGAAATTGATTTTTCAATTCATCCCTCTTTTTTTCGAGCATGCGGGTCCAGTCGGTGCGGTATACATCTTCCCCAAGGGCGGCCAGACAGGCACGCAATATCACTGTGCGGCTGATATTGCCAAAATGCAGCCGATCAGCCAGATCAATCAAACTGTCAATAATTTTTGCAAGATTGAAAGATTCCCTTCCGGTGGAATTCTCTGTATAGGTCAAAGCGGTCACCATTTGGTCCGCAGTGATTGTTTGCCCCTTGGTATTCAAACGGGCAAAGATTTCCACTGCCTTGCTCAGACTGGTGTTCCTGATCCGGATGACGGGCATCTTGTAGGCCTGAAAGGAACGAGCCAGCGCTTCGGCTCGTGCCACATAGGTTGGTGCATCGTCACCTCCATCCCGGTTCATACGCTGACATTCGGCCAAGAAGCTTATCGTATCTATCAGGGACCGCATGGGTAAATGATAAGCTTCTGTGGGACGTCCTTTGCGCACATGTTCGAATTCATTGGTTTTTGCATTGTAGTTGATATTCCATCGTGCTGGATCGTCATCCTCTCGGACAATCTCTTCGGGTTTCGGCTTGCGCATTGTGCCAACCAGAGTTGACAAGCGTTGTTGTCCATCCAGCACGTGGGCAGTCATTCCCTGTATGGCAGGAGGGACATGTACGGGACCCACCCATTCCATGCTGCTCAATTGAGTGTCCGTCTCCCAGACCAGGAGGCTTCCTATCGGGAATTGTCGGTGGATGCTGTCGAGCAGGTCCAGCATTTGATCCCGACGCCAAACGAAACTGCGTTGAAAATTGGGAATGCGAATCTTGCCGGCTTCAACGTCACGCACCAGTTCGAAAATGAACACAATCTCAGGTCTTATTTCGGGTATTTGTCGTGGGTCATCCTGCGACATGGCTCAAATCTCCCGGACAATCATGTTCACGAATTCCGTCAGTTCGCCCTGCCCATCCCGTTTCAGAAGACCGGTCGCGGACAGATTTTTTTCATATGTTTCCAGAAGTTGAATCAAATGTGATCCAAAACCAATTTGCAGGGTTTCCTTGTCGGCAGGTGCGACAGAGGCATATAATTCTGCCTCTTTCTTGTTTTTATCACCCTGTCTTTCCGGTTTGGCTGAAAATCCTCTTTTTATCGGGAAGTAATCCCTTTGTTCTGGCGATAAACGCAAAAGAGCAGTTACCTCTTTTGGTTTGCCATTCCAGGCCTGAAAAATTTCATCCGGAATATAATTTTCTATAGAACGTTTTTTCAGCAACATGTATGGAACATCATATTTCTTGCAAACTTTTTCCACCCGACGCGCATTGTCTGAACAGTCGCCAGGAAACTTGCCATCACTGTCCGTAAACACCACGATCCTGAACGGGTGTCTGGAGTTGCGGGCGTTCTGCACGTATTCTTCAACAATTTTCACCAGTTCGCCATTACCACCACCGGCATCGAATCTGAGAGCATGGGGTACGTTGTGGCGAAATTCAGCCAGTTCAGGTGGTCCCAGGATAGCCAGAACAGTGTTTCCAAAAAGTGTATCGGATTTCCGATTTTCTACCAGGATTGTCAGAGGCTGTCCCAGGTAGGTTGCCGCACGATCAGGGGGCAAGACAAGGTCCTTGGATGTAACTTCTTGATATGTGACATGAACACGTTTGGTGTGGAGGGATGTTGCCGGGTGGGGGTAGACCGCCTGATTGGCTGATTTTTCAAACAAATCATGTAAATATTGCCGACCACGTTGAAACCATGTGCTTTTCTCAATGGATTCAGGGTCTTCCACATCCCAGACATGAGCATTGGAGTCAATCTGGTGAATCATGTGATCCAGATGTTTCCAATTTGTCTCGTCATCAAGAATATCAGCCTGGAGTATGACTCGCATGCAACCTATTCTTTATTGGAGGAGAGTGCAGCCCGTCGCATATGACGAACTTCTTGGTATCCTTCAGAAAAAACCCCCTCGGGCCACCAATCCACTGCGCCATTTTGCTTGATTTCGATGGGACGCACGCGGCTGGAACCATCAGCAGTATCTTCTATCCAGTAAAGGGCCACCAAGCTGGGATTTTCTCCTTCGGCAATGCGGCGGCGGATGCGAAGCAATAAATTTTCCGAGTGGGTTTCCACAATAACCTGGCCATGTCCAGTCTTGGCCGTATTCAAAAACAAATCACCCAAAGGGGCATGAGCGGCGGCATGCAGATGCAACTCCGGCTCCTCAATCAGATTCAAAAACGGTTTTTGATCCTCCCTTTGGTTGGCCAATTGTTGAACGACGATAGGGAGCAGGGATTGCATGCCCTGGCCGCCATCAGCCAGATTGACTGTCGTATTCCCGCGCATCAGGACTGGAAATACGACATCGAAAGAACGTTCCAAACCAAAACGCCACCCTTCCATGTTCTGTTGGTACCACGCACCCACGGCAGTCAACAGGGTACCATCCTGTGCCACCCGATTCACGGCTCCTGTCCCGAAATAATCCAGTGATGTGGTTCCCCCTTTTTCATTGTTGTAAACCCAATTGATGCCGGCTCGTTGGGGTCCAAGATGTTCCAACCGTTCTTCAAAAAGAGCGATTTCATTCCGCCATTCATCGATCAAGGAGCGGTGCTGATGGGCTGGTCCGCCAGATTTTAAATCGGGAAACAGGCCTCGAAAGGGAATTTTGCCGATACCCTGATAGGTTGCCACTTCACTGGCAACGGGTTCCCACGTCCAATCCAGATCGACATCCAGACCTTGCAAATGAAAACGCGAGACCACCGGAAAATTGGCTGGTTGGCGAGAGTTGTCATGAATGTTTTGGACTTCGGCTTGAATATTCAACTGTTTTCCAGCTTGTTCCAAGGCCATGGAAAACCCGGTACTGCCGTGCAAATCACCACCATGGATCAACCCATGGAAGTGTCGGCCAAAGGCGAGACCCTCTACACTGAGCGGAAAACCCCGGCTATGGCGGGAAGAGAGCGTCCGCAAGAGCAAACGCGACAAGTGCAGAAGAGCGGATTTGCCGCTGTTGTTTTTGCCAAAAAACAGGGTCAAGGGACGGAGTTCAACCGTGACCTGCTCCTTGAACGCCTTGTATCGGGCGCAGCCATAAGAAAGAATTTTCATGGTGGCATCCGCACGGCATGGGTTCTGTCAGGTGGTACAATCTCCGCAGGTGGCACAACCTTCAGAAGAGTTCGATATCGTCGCCACCGTCGCCGTCGGCTGAGGCTTGGCCGTCGAGTTCCGATGCGTGGATCAAGCGTTCGGAGTTCATGGTGTAGAGTTTGGCCAGGTCGTCGAACTCTGCGGCCAGGGTGTGCAGGTCGCCATCCAGATATTTGGCATGATCGGCACCGACATCGCGCATCAGTTTGCGCAGGCCGGCCAGGACGTTGTCGATTGTATCGTTGATTTCCCGGTGAAAATCCATTTCGGCCATGAGCAGCATGACCTGGGCGGAGGTGGCCCGGGCATCCACGAGGGCTTCATGGAACAGGCGGATCAGGTCGTTGTTGGAGGTATCCATCTGTTGGGTGGTGAGGGGAATGCGGCGCAGGAGGGTGTTGGTACGCATGAGGCGTGGGGTGGTGTTTTCGGAATAGCCGAGGCTGATTTTTTGGATTCTGTCCACGGCTTTGTTCAATTCGTCACCCAGGGTCGGACTCTCTTCGACGATGCTTTTGCCCAGTCCACGCACACTGGCGACCAGTGAGTCCAGGCGATTGTTCCCCCCGGTTTTCATGGAGGCACAGATGCTTTCCAGGCGATTGGAGGTCATGAGCAGCATGTCCATGGCGCGTCTGGCCTGGAAGATGCCGCTGTCGGCCTTGGAGAGGGTTTTGAGGACTTCGTTGGAGAGGGTGTCGTCAAAAATGCCGAGGCGTTGCGAACCGGACATCAGGTAGGTGATATCGGTGGCGTGCTGGTGGAAGCGCCGGGTAAAGGTACGGGCGCTGGCCAGGTCAAGGACCTGTTCTTCGGCGATTGCGCCGATTTTGGCGAGGAGTTCCTGCATGGTCTTGATGGCACCGACCAGATCTTTGCAGGTATCTTCCAGTTGCCGGATCGTGATGCGCACGGCGATCAGAAACCACTGCATGGCTTTTTGCCCGGCCTGGGTATCCTCCGTGGTGAGGGCGGTGAGCAGTTTTTCCTTGGCCTGCCGCAGGCCTTCCAGGGCATGGTGGGTTCTTTGGGAGGCAATATCGTCGAATTGCATGGCCTGGACCATTTCGAAGACCACAGTGCTGACCCGTTCGGAACGCGCTTCCATTCCCTTGCAGATGGCGACAATCCTGGTCACTTCTTTGGCCATGTTCTGGATGGTCTCTTCGGCGCTTTTTTGGAGGTTTTCCAGGGAGCCTTTGGAAATTTCCATGTCGCTGCCGAGGCGTTTCATCAGGTGTTCCAGGACATCCCGGGTTTCCTGACTGGAGGAGACGATTTCATTGATCAGGGGGCTGGTTTGTTCCATCAGGTTGTCGATCATGGAACCGAGGGTGTGACGTTCCATGCGTTCGCTGCCCTGGGATTTGATTTGATCGACCACCCGGGGGAGAAAGGATTTCTGCTCGATCTGCAAACCCCAATCGGTGATTTTTTCCAGTCGTTTGATCAGGGGGGATTTTTGTGCGATGACTCGATCGAGGACCACGAACAGTTTATCGACTTCGTCATGGATTTGTTCCATGTCCTTGCGCAGGGGAGTCAGGCCCATGTCGCCGCTGGAGTCGATGCGTTCCTTGATCAGGACGGCCCGGCTGGCACTGGCGGCAAAGCTGCCGGAAAAGTGGCCCATATGGTCGGCGATGTTCATGAACCCGTTTTTGCTGGTTTCAGGAACTTTTTCCAGCGTAGCCATCAATCGATCCAATTTGGCGGTTGAATTGGTTGCGCCTTTGACATCTTCCACGTTGAACCCCTTTCTCGCTCGTCTGGAGGAAGGCAGGTTGCAGAGGAATCTGCCGGCCTTCCCAAAATGACCCTTATCTGGTAAAGTACCATGTGGGTCACCAAATTGATACGGCTGAACACGGCTTGACAATAAAATATCAGGGTTGGATTTGCCTTTGCCGTGGGATGTGGTTTATTTTGGTGGGTGATTCTGAAGGTGCGGGGATACCTTGCAATCCGGGATGCGGGTATCTTTACCTGGAGTGGGAAAAACGGTGGTTCTGACGGTGCGGGGATGCCTTGCAGAGTGGAATGCGGGTGTCTTTCCGGAGTGGAGAAAACGATCAGGGAGGAGGTTGCCAGCGATGACGGAGGACATAGGCGGAATATCCAGCGAACACCTTTTGCAGACCGTGGAAAAGCTGGAGCGTCTGGAAGAGGAAAAGGGGGCCATTGCCGAGCAGATTCGCGAGGCCTATGCCGAGGCCAAGGGGGTTGGCTTCGATACCAAGGTATTGCGACAGATCATTCGCATGCGCAAGATGGACCAAAGGGAGATTGACGAGCAGGAGGCCCTGCTTGACCTTTATAAACAAGCCCTGGGCATGCGGTAACGCCTGCCCGATTGACCACTCGAACCGTGATTGGACGCTGACCTGCCTGCCACCTCAACACGCTCACGCCTGAATTTTTTTGTCAGTGTTCCTGCTGGTTTGGAAGCTCTTTTGGCAGAGGAGCTGCGCCAATTGGGGATTACGCGCCTGCGTCCGGGCCAGAGCGGGGTCTCTTTCACGGGATCCCTGGAAAAGGCGATGCGGGTTTGTCTCTGGTCGCGGGTGGCCAGTCGGGTCCTGCTTCCCTTGCACCGGGTTGCCGCCGCCACGCCGGAAGAGCTGTATGCCGGAGTCCTGGACATTCCCTGGGAAGAGCATATGTCTGCCCAGGGGACGCTGGGCGTGGAGTTCAAGGGAGTCAACGAGACCATCCGCCATACCCGGTTTGGGGCGCAGAAGGTCAAGGATGCCATCGTGGATCGGCTGCGTAACAAAAAAGGCCAGCGGCCTTCCGTGGCGCATGCCAATCCGGATCTCCTGGTCCATGTCCGGCTGCGCGAAGGAGAGGCGCGGATCGGTCTGGACCTGGCCGGAGGGGCGTTGCATCGGCGCGGCTATCGGACCGATCCCACGGCAGCCCCGGTGCGGGAAAATCTGGCCGCCGCCATCCTGATGCTGTGCAACTGGCCGGAGTTGGCCCGGCAGGGCATGGGGCTGTTCGATCCTCTGTGTGGTTCCGGGACTTTTCTGATCGAGGGTGCCTGGATGGCGGGGGGTGTTGCCCCGGGCCTGTTGCGTCCGGCGTCCGGGGGACGGGGTTGGTCGGGGTGGGAGGAACCTTTGTGGCAACGCCTGGTGCAGGAGGCCGAGGAACGCCGCCAAGCCGGCCAAAAACTCCTGCCGCCTCTGTTGGGCAGCGATCTGTCGCCGCAGGCCCTGCGGGCCACGCGCCGCAATGCCGATCAGGCGGGCGTTGCCGCTGCCATCCGCTTGCGCCAGGAACCGGTTGCGCACCTGGTTCCCGATTTTCAATCCGGTCTGCTGGTGACCAATCCTCCCTATGGCCAGAGGCTGGGAGAGAGCCAATCCTGGGTCCCTCTCTATCAGGACCTGGGAGAACTGTTGCGTTCCCGGTGTCGTGACTGGCCGGCGGGAGTGCTGGCCATGGACAACACCCTGCCCAGGGCGCTGGGTCTGGAGCCGGAAACCAGGCACCCCCTGCGCAACGGACCGCTCCTGTGCAACTTGCTCGTTTTTTCTGCAACCCGGTCAATGGCTGCGGCATCTGGCCATGCGGAACCTTTACCAGCCACGTTTTCCAAACATGCCGATGCGCTGGCGTTCGGGGATTCTGGTCATGCAAAACCGCTGGCGGGCACTGTCAAGGGTTTTACCAGGCCTTTGCTGGCCGCCGGAGAACCGGTCTCCCCCGGACAGGAAATGTTTGCCAACCGCTTGCGCAAAAATCTGCGGACCCTGGGCAAGTGGGCACGCCGGGAAGGGATCCATTGCTACCGGGTCTATGCGGCGGATATGCCCGAATATGCCCTGGCCGTGGACCTCTACGATGGGTATGTCCATGTCCAGGAGTATCATCCCCCGGCCTCGGTGGATCCTGATCAAGCCGCAAAACGTCTGCATGAAGCCCTGTCTGCCATTCCCGGGGTTCTGGGGCTTTCCCCGGACCGCATCTCATTCAAGGTGCGGCGCCGCCAGAAGGGCGATGACCAGTATCAAAAACGGGAAACTTCCGGAACCCGTATCCCGGTTCGGGAGGGGCGTTGCCGATTTTTGATCAACCTGAGTGACTATCTGGATGTGGGTCTCTTTCTGGATCACCGGCAGATCCGGGCCATGCTCGGGGAGCTGGCCAGGGGACGCCATTTTTTGAATCTGTTCGGCTATACGGGAACGGCCACCGTCCATGCCGCAGCCGGCGGCGCACTCTCCACCACAACGGTGGACATGTCGGCCCCTTATCTCCAGTGGGCCAGGGCCAATCTGGATTTGAATGGTCTTGCGGATTCCCGGCATCGGTTCATCGAGGCCGATTGCCTGGAATGGATCGACCAGCAACGGGAACAATATGATCTGATTTTTTTGGACCCTCCGACCTTTTCCAACTCGAAACGCATGATGGGGGTATTCGAGGTGCAACGGGATCATGTGGATCTGATCATCCAGAGCGCCCGTTTGCTCGCCCCTGGAGGGGTCATGATATTTTCCAATAATTTCAAGAAATTCAAACCCAATTGGACCGCACTGCCGCCCCACCTGGAAGTGACCGATCTGACCGCCGCAACCATTCCTCTGGATTTTCATCGCCAGCCTGACATTCACCATTGCTGGAAAATTGAACTGCGCAAATCCTGACCAGGGCAATCGCACTTGAAATCCGGCCATTGATCAGACAGGTTTTTCACGCTGTGGAATGTTGTGCAACCTCGATCTGTCCTGAGAGTGCAAGCATCCTGCCTGCCATTTGCGGGCGGGACGCCCGCGCTCCCAGGCAAACCCAGGAGTCACAATCGCCCTCTGAAAGGGATTTGGAATTCAAATGCGATTGCCCTGCAATCCCGATGAGAACGCCTTTTTTCGGGGAAGCAATTCAGGATATGATGAATCCTGTGGCCGTTTCTGATACCGTCGCCCGGTCCGGGTGTGACAGGATGAATGCCGGTGCCTGCCCTGCCCGGAGTGCATCGATTCTGGTCATGTCACCCCAGGCCTGAATCAGGCAGATACATTCCGGTACACCCCGTGTCCGGATTTAAACAAGGCATTTTGGAGGCTTCATCCGTGGCTGAAAAAAGAAAATTCCGACTGGTTACCCGCAGCGATTTCGATGGTCTGGTGTGTGCCGTCATTCTCAAGGAACTGGACATGATCGAGGAGATCAAATTTGTCCATCCAAAAGACATGCAAGACGGCAAGATTGAAATCACCAACAACGATATCACGACCAATCTTCCCTACGTGGATGGGGTGCATCTGGCCTTTGACCACCATGCCAGCGAAACCATCCGGCGGGGCGATAAAAAACCGGAAAATCACATCATCGATCAACACGCTCCCTCCGCAGCCAGGGTGGTTTACAAATACTATGGCGGCTACGATGCCATGCCCGATGTTTCGACAGACATGATGGCCGCCGTGGATAAAGGGGATGCCGCTCTGTTCAGCCGGGAAGAAATTCTCCATCCCACCGATTGGGTCCTGATGAACTTTCTCATGGATGCCCGGACCGGTCTGGGACGGTTTCGCGAGTTTCGCATCTCCAACTATCAGTTGATGATGCAACTGATCGACAATTGCCGCACCATGACCATTCAGGAAATTTTGCAATTGCCCGATATCAAGGAACGGGTGGATCTTTATTTCCAGCATGAAGAAAAATTCAAGGCCCAGTTGCGTGCCTGTTCCACGGTCCACAAAAATCTTGTGGTTCTCGACTTGCGCCACCAGGAGACCATTTTTGCCGGCAACCGCTTCATGATCTATGCCCTGTATCCCGAAACCAACATATCCATTCACATTTTATGGGGTGTCAAAAAACAAAACACGGTTTTCGCCATCGGCAAATCCATCATCAATCGGAGTTCCAACACCAATGTCGGAGAGTTGGCTCTCCAATATGGTGGTGGCGGGCATCGTAACGCCGGAACCTGCCAGGTCGAGAATGACCAGTCCGAAAAGGCCTTGCAAGAGTTGATCGACCGGATTACTCAGGACGGCTGACATTTTGGCGTGAAAATTGCTTGTCTGTTCCCTGCCCCGGTTCCCACTGTGGGAGGCGGAGGATACATGCGCGGGGATGGTCATCGTGAAAAACGGTTTGCTCGGAAAATCACTGCTTGGCTTGGCTCTGTTGTTGGCTCTGCCCCAGTCGGCTGCGGCGTTTTCGCTCGGTGAAATCCAGATCAAAAGCCATCTTGGTGAGCGATTTTCTGCACGAATTCCGCTGACCTTGTATCCCGAGGAACCTTTTGAAGAGACGGATGTTGTCTTGGGAGAGGTTGCGGACTATCGGCGCATCCATCTGTTCCGTTCCAGCGTGGTGGGCAATGTGCGGGTCCGAATCCAGAAGGATTCCCTGGGAGCGGCGGTTGTTCTGGAAAGCGAGGTACCCATCCAGGAACCCTACTTCAATATACTGGTCAAGGCCTCGCGGGGCAGTGGATCCCTCGTGCGCAACTATCCGATCCTGCTTGCCTTGCCGCATGCCTCTGTCTCGAAGACGCCCATGCAACCAGCCATGCGGGAGCCGTCCCTGTCGGAGACGGAAAGTCGCACGCAGGTCAGGTTGCCCCAGGTTCCCGAACAGCGCGAATCTTCAGCGCGAGACACTCGGACGCGGGAATATCTGCCCCGGGAGAGCGCCTACGGTCCAGTTCCCAAAGAACAAACCCTGGCTGATGTTGCCAGAATTGTCGGTGAAGGGTCCGGTTTGACCCTGAGCCAGGTGATGGTGGGATTGTGGCAGGCCAACCGGGACCAATTTTCCCGGGACAACATGCAGGGGTTGATCGGTGGGGTCGTCCTGCGTCTTCCTGCCGTGGCCGACATGAGTCGGACCAGCCCGTCGGAAGCCTGGCGAATCGTTCAAAATCACAAAATCAGTTGGAAATCCCCGTCATCCGGACCCAAAAAATCCAAACAAACCAGAGTCGATCTCCCTGCTGATCCGGTCACTCCTGCGGCAACGGGTGGAAAGGGGACCAAAAAATCCAAACAAACCAGGACAGAGACTCCTGTCGCTTCGCCTGTAACAGAGGAAAACAAGGCCGAAACGACTGGAAAAAAACAGGAGTCTGCCCCTGCTGCCATGCGCCCTGCCGTTGAACTCACTCCTTCGGATAAGGGAATCCCGGCAAACCAACACGCCGAGGCAGTTCAGGAGGAACTCGAAAAGGCCAGACAACAGATCCGGGACCAGGAAAAACAGCGGAAAATATTGGAATCACAAGTTGTGGTTTTGAGAAATCAAACCCAATCCCTGACGAGTCGTCTTCGAGAGCAGGCGCTCTCTGTGGAGAGTCTGGCCCATTGGGTCCGGGATGCTGGACTGGGTGGTGTGGCCATTGCCATGGTGGGGTATCTTGGTTGGCGGGCACGCCAGCGGCGCAATAAGCGTGAAGATGCCGAAAGTATTTTGGAAATTGTTGTTCCGGAAGAAAAGAAGGTTGCCTCGCAACATGCCGGGACAGAGGCCGACAAAGGCCGCCGCGAGCCGGTTCTGGAGACATCTCCGACCGCAACAGCAGTACAAACGCTTGCAACTGCATCCATGGCCGCCCTGGTCGTGGATTCGGAAAAGAGTCTCGATTCCGTGGCGTCCCGTTTGACGCCGGAGGGGCGGGAAGCCTTGGCAGCCCTGCATCGCATGGGAAGCCAGGAAGACAGGCACGTTCAAGAGGGGGGGGGGAGCGACATGTCTTCAGGGAAAATACAAACCCTCGAAGGCGAACAAGCTCTGAAAGAAACACAGATCCAGAAAAATATTCAAACCCGGGAAGAGATCCAGGCGCGGGAAGAGATCCAGGCGCGGGAAGAGATCCAGGCGCGGGAAGAGATCCAGGCGCG
>JADGCO010000009.1:22161-27526 GCA_015228935.1 Magnetococcales bacterium
CGGGAAGAGATCCAGACCCGGAAAGAGACACAAGAAAAATTTCCGGAAATCGGTCAGGAGAGTGATGAGGCTTTTGAGGTTGATCTTTCTGACTCAGGCACATCCGATTCGATTTCCTTTTCAACCTCCGAAACCTTGGAAGCATCGGTCACGGTCAACGCCGGACTTGGAGAAGAGACAGGCAACGCCTTGGAGACAATTCCCTTTTCATTCTCGGGGGGGTTGATGGGGTCGGTGGCGGGGCCGATCCAGAAACTTGAATCAGATCCGGGTCAGGAAAAATATTCCGATGACGGTGACCTGGATCTGGGTTCCCTGTCCGAGGAAGCTGGCGTGGTGCGTTACGAGTTTGAAAAGTCCCCTGACGTGACGCCCCCCCCCGTTTCATCTCCGGAACCTGAAAAAAAGTTGAATGTCAACGCATGGCCTTCCCTGACCATCGGCAAAAACAAACAGGATACAAAAGTCAAGGTTGATGCCGAAGAGGATGATGCACTGGATTTGCGCGCCATCTCAGCCGATCTGGGTTTGCGCAGCATGGATGTGCCCGCCAATCCAGCATGATGGTCAGGAGTGCCAAGGAGCCGGAATGGTAGTGGGAAAACCGGGAACTTTCCTGCCGGTCCTGGCAGAATGTCATCCACGCGCCAAACTGGGTGCTTTCTTTCTTCTGTTGCTGTTTCAAGCGGTGCGACCAGTTGGTTCCCTCTGCTGGTGGTTGGTAGCGGCCATGGTGGCGGCGGCCTGGCCTTGGGCCGGATTGCGCGGTCGGGACGCGGTGCGGGTTGTGTGGCGGTTGCGTTGGTTTCTTGTCCTGCTGATCCTTTTCCACGGCTTGCTGACCCCGGGCGAGGCACTTTGGGAAAACAGCGACCTGTTGACCTGGGAAGGCCTGCAAGGCGGGGCACAACAAACAGGTCGTTTGTTGCTGTTGGCCGCCGCTTCCTGGTTGCTCATGGCCACCACCTCCCCCAGTCAATTGCTGGCCATCTGGCCGGATCGGCAGCACGGATTGCCTACAAAAGCGGCAGGACCGGCAAAACCAATCCATGGTTTTGAACGGGGGCTTTCCGTAATTGCCTACGCATTGGGACGGGTACCTCGCTTGTTGTACCTTGCCCGGAATTTGCGCGGTATGTTGCGGCTGCGCCTTGGAGAAACCGGACCGATCCTCGGCGGCAGGGCGCTTCTGTTGCGTGTCCTGCGGGAGATGGACCATCAGGAAGAAGCCCTGCGGTCGCGTGGCTTCGGCGCATCCCTGCCCACGGTGAGGCAGGCATCACCTCCCTGGAACAAGGGGGATACACTCCTGATCCTGTTGACCGTGTTTCCCTGGTTGGGATGCCTGATGCTGGGAAGTTAGAGAAAGTGATGTGGATCCTTTTGACAATTGTCCATGATAATGTTATCATTCAAGAAATATTCATCCCGTCAGACGGCATTATGAAAGAAACTTATGAATCAGATTAAAAAAATGGTGTTTGTCCTTCTCTCTATCTTATTTATATTGTCAATTATTGAAATAGTTGGGTAAATCGCTTTTTTTTATAATTACGGTTTTCATCCATGGGAAGTTTTCGAAAAAGAGGTTTTTTTGTTTAGAAAATTTTATAAGGAAGCCGACGATGATCGGGTTATAACAATGATTCCAGGTTATTCTGAGGAGTTAGTTAATCATAAAAAAAACGGGATAACGGGAAAAGTATCCATAGATGAGTTTGGA
Organism: Magnetococcales bacterium; assembly: GCA_015228935.1. Lineage (NCBI taxonomy): Bacteria > Pseudomonadati > Pseudomonadota > Magnetococcia > Magnetococcales > Magnetococcales bacterium. Next base: position 23,885 of record JADGCO010000009.1, read on the forward strand.
TTCCGAAGAGGTTCTTATAAAATAGCCACTTTACAGTCCCTGACAAAAAATTTTATTTTTATTGGTGATTCTGTTCCTTACGGATGGGAAATTGATGATTTGCAAACAATTCCAAGTCATTTTTGGAATATCATAGAACAAAAAAGAGGCCATGAAGATATGGGGGTAATCAATGCTGCAATTCCGTCCTACTCTTTAAAGCAATCAGTTGCACGTTATATGAAGGAGATAGATGGTAAATTTAATGTTTATGGTGTTTATCTTCAATTTTATGATCCTGTGGGCCAGCTTATTCTTTTTGGTAAAAACTGGCGTGAGGATATTAATTGGGCTACTGAACGGAAATTATTGGTCAAAATATTCCCTGAACGTGAGCGGTTTTTTGGCCTTGAACGTAAGAGTAGTTTGGTTGCAATTGTGAATAGAGCGATAAATAAACATCTTGGTGAACGTGTATATTATAGTACATTTTCGTGTAAAGATACTGACACCGTGCAAAAATTCAAGAAGCATATAGACAAGTCTCTGTTGACGTTATTAAGCGTGATGGATCATAACTCTAAGCTATATATTGCTCCGTTGACCATAGGGCCGTCAACAATAAAAAGAATGCCTTACGATAGCGTATGCGCGGTTAAAATTCTTAACGATGAGCTGGTAAAATATTCAAAAGAAAATAAGAGGGTTATTTTTATTGATACAGTGGAATTATTTGGTGATGATAGGGATGAATCAAAATATTTCACAGATGGCCTCCATCTCAGCGGGGAGGGATCTCGTCTTGTAGCACAGTATCTTTATGATCGAGTGGATTTTTCTTTATTGAAGTGAGTTAATAATGATGTCATTGGGATGATGAAGACAGAGATGTGCGAATTTTTTATCGTGGTCTGAGGGGAAAAATTTCTCAATTGAAGGCCGGATATTTGGGTGCAATTTTTCCTTTATGTCAACGAGAATTCATCCTTAAACCCCCTGCAAAAAGTGGGAAACGGTTTGAGATTGGTGAAAGTTGAATTTGCAGTAGGTTGATTCCAAACGAATCGCATTTTACGAAAATGGTTGGATTGAACTTATTGTATGGGACTCGTTCTTGCGGAATGGGGGTATGTATGGTCCAGGAGGGAGAGCTGCGCTCCTCCTCCTGGTAAAGTTTGGGTCAACTCCCCAATTGAAACCCTTTATTCAATTTTTTCCAAAACTGCATATTTTAAAGTGGATGCAGTTTGGTTGCGTTCAGGCCAGGAGTGCCAGGGCCTGATCCAGGTCACGCATGATATCTTCCGGGTCTTCCAGACCGATGGAGAGACGTACCAATCCTTCAGTAACCCCGGCGGCTTCCCGGTCCTGTGGGGTGAGTCTGCCGTGGGTGGTGGTGGCCGGATGGGTGACCAGGGTGCGGCTGTCACCCAGATTGGCCGTGATGGTGGCCAGCTTCAGGGAGTCGATCAATTGATGCGCCCGACGGCGGTTCCCCAGTTCCAGACAGAGAATGCCTCCAAAACGGCGCATTTGTCGGGCAGCCAGTTCATGTTGGGGATGGCTGGGAAGACCGGGATAATACACTTTTCCGGCTGTCGAGGAGTGGCAATCCAGGAAGCGGGCAACCTTTTCGGCATTGTCACAGTGTCGTTCCATGCGCAGGGCCAGGGTTTCCAGTCCCTTCAGCAGGACCCAGGCATTGAATGGCGACATGGTGGGACCGGTATTGCGCAAAAAAGGAAAAATTTTATCCTGGATGAGTTTCCGGCTGCCGACCAGGCCCCCGCCCAGAACACGCCCCTGACCATCGATGTATTTGGTGGCCGAATGGACCACCAGATGCGCTCCCAGGGAGAGGGGGCGTTGCAGAATGGGGGTGCTGAACACATTGTCCACCACCAGCAGGATATCCCGTTCGCGGGCGATGACGGCCAGTTTGGCCAGATCGACCATTTCCAGGGTGGGATTGGCGGGAGTTTCGACGAAAAACATCCGGGTCTGATCGGAGATGGCCGCCCGCCACTGGGCCAGGTCGGAAAGATCCACCCGACTGACCTTGATGCCAAAACGGGGCAGGATATTGAGAGCAATATTGGATGTGGAGCCAAACACCTGCCGACTGATGACGACATGGTCTCCAGCCGAAAGCAGGGCCAGAAACGACAGGGTGATGGCGGCCATGCCGGAAGCCGTGGCCAGACCCTTTTCCCCCTCTTCCAGATCGGCCAGACGTTCCTCGAACAGGGAGACCGTTGGATTTGTAAAACGGCTGTAGACGTTGCCTGGCTCGGTTTCGGCAAAGATAGCCTGGGCTTGCGCGGCGGACTTGAAGGTATAACTGGAGGTCAGAAACAGCGCCGGGCTGTTTTCCTGTTCACCAGTCTGATGCAAACCAACCTGGATGGCGCGTGTGTTGGCTCCGCAACCTTTGAGAAACTCCCTTTTCTGATCGTTCATTTGCCTTGACTCCATTGCCAATTGTCAACGAGTCCATGAGATCCCGACAGGATCTTAACGGTCTTTTGTTTCTTAATCCAAGGATTATCGTCATCCGGCATGCATATCAGTTTCCGGTGAAGCCATCCGACGATACTTGCTGTAGACATTTCCGTGAATGTCGAGAACATTCAGGATTTCCGGATTCATGCCGGTTTGTTGATCCAGGATTTTCCAGTCAATCCATCATCGGAATGATTCATGCCCACGACTTCTACCGGGATCAGTTTACCGATCAGGGAAATGTCGGTGGCAGGAAAGTTCAGGGGGAGGAATCCCCCGGTTTTTCCCTGGGCGTTGCCGTTGGCCACGGTTTCCACCAGAACTTGCACAACCTGTCCCGCGTGTTGCCGGAAAATATCGAGCAGGACGGAACGGGCTGCGGTGCGCAGACGTTCGGCGCGATTCCGGATCTCGGCGGGGGGGACGTGCTGCCTGGCTGGAATACGGGCAGCGGGGGTTCCGGGTCGGTTTGAATAGCGGAAAATATGCGGCAGGGCAATGTTTCCTTCCTGGATCAATTCCAGGGTGTTGATGAAAGCAGCCTCGCTCTCGGTGGGAAAACCGACAATGATATCTGCCCCGAAGATCACTTCCGGGCGGCGGGCACGGATGGCCGTCAGGGTGGCCAGGACCTCTTCCCGTCCATAAGGTCGTCGCATGCGTTTCAGAATCAGATTGTCGCCGGATTGGATGGAGAGATGCAGATGCGGGCAGAAGCGCGGGTGTTCCAGCAGGCGGGTCATGAATTCGGTGTCGAGGTCGTGTGGGGCAATGGAAGAGAGACGCAGGCGTCCCAGACTCGGCAATTCCAGGAGGGCACCGACCAGGTGCGACAACGTGTCCGGTAGGGGCAGGTCCCGTCCATAGGACCCGAGATTGATGCCGGTCAGGACCAGTTCCTGGAAACCACGCGCCAGTTGTTCCTGCGCCTGCACAAGGATACGCTCCAAAGGAATGGATTGACTTGGCCCCCGCAAGGCAGGGATTACGCAAAAGGTGCAGCCGGCATCACAGCCATTTTGGGCGTGCAGGTAGGCGCGTGCCCGATCCTGTACCCCGGGCGACCTCTCTGCCGGCATCATGTCCAGGATGGTTTTACGATCTGGATCTGGATCTGGATCTGGATCTGGATCTGGATCTGGATCTGGATCTGGATCTGGA
>JADGCO010000009.1:27619-75272 GCA_015228935.1 Magnetococcales bacterium
ATCTGGATTGTCCAACAAGGAAAACAGGCGATTTTTTTCCGTGTTGCCCAGGACCAGGGTCACCCCGGGAATTTGCGCCAGCGTTTCAGGATCGCGCTGCGCGTAACATCCCGTGATCACGATCCGGGCACCGGGATGTTCCCGCACGGCCCGGCGAATGGCTTGGCGGGCCTGCCGCTCACTCTCGCCCGTCACCGAACAGGTGTTGAAGATCACCAGATCCGCTGTTTCGCCGGATTTGGCCAGGCCATACCCCGCCTTGCGCCCGGCCTGACACAGCCCGTCGCTTTCGAACTGATTGACGCGGCATCCCAAGGTGACGAAAACCAATTTTTTGTCTGTTCTTTGATCCGGATTCGTGAGCATCGATTGATCCAGGCAATTTTGACCAGAATATGTCAAACTGCCATGCAGGCTTTGGAAGAGTTCTGGAAATATTCTTTCAGGGGAGAAAGGGGGATAAAATGCAGGCCATACGTGAAATTATCGAGGATGCACCTGAACAGTTGATCCTGAAACTGCCTTCGCACTTGCACCATCAACGGCTGGAGGTGACCATTCTGCCCTTGGATGAGGTTGTCAGTGACCACTTGCCAGATTCCTCGCCTCGTTATCAACGTTGGCCAATCAAACAGCGATCCATTTATTCTCGTGACAAGCTGCATGAACGATAAATCATTTGTAGATACAAACATTTGGATTTATGCTCACCTGGATCAGAACAGTGATGCCAAAGGGCATGTTGCTGCAAACCTGGTCGAAACAATTCCCCGATGTGTCATCACCACTCAGGTGTTGAGCGAATATTATTCTGCCATGGTGAAGCATCATGTGGAGGAGTCCTGGATCCGAAACAGCGTGGCAACCATGATGCGGCATTGTGACGTACTATTGATTTCGTTACCAGTGCTGCATAAGGCGTTTGATGTGCGTGCCCGGTATGGATTCTCGATTTGGGACAGTTTGATCATCGCCAGCGCACTGCAAGGAAACTGCACGCTCCTTTATACGGAAGATCTCCAACATGACCAATGGATTGAGGGACGCCTGCGCATTGTCAATCCGTTTCTGGAGTTCAAGTCAGGATGTGCAGACATTGACGTTGATCAAGAGTTGCTCTAGGCTCATCGGGCAGTCTAGCAGGTTCTAGCAGGTTCTTGAATTAAACTCCCTGAAGGATCCGTGCGCCGACAGAAACCATGTATCTATCGTTGCAAAGAGGTCTTTCCCCTTTTGTTCACTCTCTTCTGGACGATCTGGATCGTTTGATCGGTCCGATTTTTCTGGTCGGGGATGCGTTGCGGGATTCGTTGCGCAACAAGGCCGCACCGGATGAGCTGACGATTCTCGTTTCCCAGGCCCTGCCTCTTTGTCAGCGCAAACTCCAGGATGCAGGATATGCCAGTGCCGTGATGGGCACCAAGCAGAACAGCCTGTTGTTGCCTCTGAAACGCAAAGAAAATCCCAAAATGGTGGAAATTTCCGCTTTCCGCCACCGTCCTTCGCATCCGGCCACGGTGGCCGAGGATCTGTTCCATCGCGACATTTCGGTCAACGCCATGGCGTTCAGTTGGCCGGATGGTCCCCTGATCGATCCCTACAATGGACGGGCGGATCTCGAAAACAACGTGATCCGCCTCGTCAACGGGGCCGATACCCTGCAAGAGGATCCTCTGCGGGCGCTACGTTTTTTTCGTTTCACCCTGCAACTGGCCGGCAAACCGGATCCGGACGATTTGCAAAGCTCCGAAGCGACCGTGCCCGCACAGGTGGCCCAGGAGCGTGTGCGGGCCGAGTTTGATCAAATATTCACGCTGCTCTTGCGGGACCGTTTTTCCCAGGAGATGGTTTATCGTCTGTTTCGCTCGGTATTGGGCAGGGAGTTGTTGCCTGAATTTGCGGCCATCCACGATTGCCCGGAAAATCCGGGTGACTCTCAGACTGCCTGGGAAAATTCCCTGCGCATGCTCCTGAACATGACGGCTCCCACCCCCGAAGAAGAGGTTTCCTTCCTGGATCTGCGCTGGGCCGCCCTGTTGCACCAAACAGGCAAAGGGGTGTGCGCCAAAAAAGATGATTCGGGGAAAATTGTTGAATATCCAGGGTTTCATGAAGAAACCATGCGCATCAATGCCGGCATTCTCAACCGGTTGCAGTTTTCCAAACGCCGCCAGCGCCGGATCAATTTCATGGTCCAGCACATGGATATCCATCAAATGCCCACCGATCGGGGCCTGCGTCGCCTGATCGAACAGACCATTCCGGTGGAGGGGTTGTTCCGTTTGTTGCGGGCCAAAAAAGAGGCCGTCCCCAACCTTCCCCCCGAAGAAATACTCAAAACAGCCGAAGAATTTTCCCGTTGCATGCGTCGTTGCCACCTGACCCGTGAAGCCATGCTGCGTTTGCGGCCCATGGATCTGGCCTTGAGCGGCGGTGAAATCATCGACATGGTTCGCATTCCGCCTGGTCCATGGCTGGGACAGTTGCGCCAACGTCTGGTAGAATGGGTAGGACAGGATCCCAACCGTAACCAGCGGGAATTCCTGGTTGCCCAGGTCCGGGAATGGATTTGTCGGGAAGAGGGGAAAATTTAAAATAAAAAAACCGCACGGTGTGTTTCCTGTCAGGGGTGTCGGTTATGACGCCAGGACTTTGTTCTGGTTGGACAGTCAGGGAGTGGTGTAGGTTTTTTCTGGTCGGACAATCGGGGAGTGATGTTGGTATGGCACACAAAATTCTCGTCGTTGATGACGATTCCCAGATCCGCTTTATTTTTCAGTCTTTTTTGACCAGTTCCGGTTACGACGTTGTGGTCGCCGAGGATTACGATGCGGCGTTGCGCTCCCTGGATGAAGGTGACTTCGATCTGCTTTTCACCGACATCCACATGGTTGGCAAGAGCGGTCTGGATCTGCTGAAGGAGGTTCAGAAACGCGGTCCCAGTGCCCCTTATGTCCTGGTCATTACCGGCTTTCCCGACCTGGAAACCGTGCAGGAGGCCCTGCGCGCCGGAGCCTACGATTATCTGGTCAAACCGGTCCTGAAGGAAAACCTGTTGCGTCAGGTCAAATCCGCCCTGGATCACAAAACCATGCGCGATGACAAAGAACGCATGCAACATCGCCTGACGGCTGTGTTCAACAGTGTCCGGGATGCCATCATTACCGTGGATGCCAATCTGCGCATCATGGAATTCAATCAGGCTGCACAACGCATTTGCGGCTTTTCAGCCCATGAGGCAGGCCAGTTGCTCAACAGCGAACATCGCCATTGCCATGGACATTGCCTGGATGCCCTGGATCGCGTGTTCAAAAACAAGGATCGCGCCGAAATGGTCCGCCTGCAATGCGACAATTCGGTTCGGAAGGGGCAAATGGTGGACGTTTCCGCCTCGCCTCTGTTTGATAAAACCAACCAGTTTCTTGGGGCCGTCATGGTGGTGCGCGATGAGACCCGGCTGGCAGCCCTGGAAAAAAATCTCGGGGAGCGCCAGGGTTTTCATGGCATTATTGGCCGCAGTCGCAAGATGCAGAATATCTATTCGCTCATTGAAAATCTTGCCGATGTCGATACCACCGTTCTGGTGACCGGCGAAAGCGGTACCGGCAAGGAACGTATTGCCGATGCCCTGCATGGTCGCGGTGTCCGCAGTCGCGGCACCCTGGTCAAGGTCAACTGCTCCGGTTTGTCGGAAACCTTGCTGGAGAGTGAACTTTTCGGCCATGTGCGCGGGGCGTTTACCGGCGCGGTCAAGGACAAGATCGGACGGTTTCAATTGGCCGACCGGGGCACAATCTTTCTGGATGAAATCGGTGATGTCTCTGCCCGGATGCAGACCCGATTGTTGCGGGTCCTGCAAAACAAGGAGTTGGAACGGGTTGGTGAGAGCCGTACCGTGCAGGTGGATGTCCGCGTGGTCGCCGCCACCAACCAGAACCTGCGCGAAAAAATTGCCCAGGGCCTGTTTCGTGAGGATCTCTATTACCGATTGAAAGTGGTGGAAATTCTGCTTCCACCCCTCCGGGATCGCCGGGAGGACATTCCCCTGTTACTCGACCATTTCATCCATCGGTTCAATGGCACCTTTGGCAGATCCATTGTCGGGGTGAGCGATCAGGTCATGCAGGTCATCATGGAGTATCCCTGGCCAGGCAACATACGTGAACTCGAACATGCCGTTGAACACGCCTTTGTCATATGCCGGGATTCCTATATTGACATCAAGGACCTGCCACCCGAACTCTCCGCGTCGCCATCCCGGGGAATCATCCCGGAAAAGGTCGCAGTTTCCACAGAAGAGGATCGCGACCGGATCATCCATGCCCTGGAAAAATCTGGTTGGGTCAAGGCACGGGCCGCACGCAATCTGGGCGTGAGCCGGAGTACCCTCTATCGCAAGATGCAGGAGCTGGCCATTCAGGATCTTCAGCAGATCCCCTGATCCTTGACCCTGGCAACCTGCTCCAGAACCACCCGGGCAATGTTTTCAGGTTTGAATTTGGGAATGAAATCGTTTGCACCTACGGCGTCGGCCTTGACTTTGTTGGCTTGATTGCTCATGGAGCTGTGCAGGACAAGTTGGATTCTGGCCAGCTCAGGATTGGACTTGACCTGCCGGGTAAAGGTGAAACCGTCCATGCCGGGCATTTCGATATCCGAAATGATCAGGCAATATCGGAAACGGGAACCCGGCTCAAGGGATTTTTTCAGAGCGGCAAAAGCATTTTCGGCACTATCGAAGAGGTGATGTTGGACACCGATTTGTTCGAGGGTATTGGCCAGAAGATTGCGGGCTGCCCGTGAATCATCCACCGCCAGAACATGAAAATTGTGCAAATCAAATTTGTGTCCCTCTTCAATCATTTCTGGGGGAACAACGTCCTCGATTCCCATGATTTCAGACAGGATTTTTTCAATATCGAGAATTTGGATGGACTTTCCTTCGTCGTCATACGTCAGGGCGGTCAAGTAGCCCGAGTTCTGCGTGCCATGACCGGGACTCCGGATATCTTTCCAACTGCGGGTCAGCAGTTTGTTGGGACTGCTGATGAGAAATCCCTGCACGGAGCCACTGTATTCACAAATAATGACGTAACTGACCCCTTCATGGAAATTCACCGATTCCATGCCCAGGGAGCTGGCCAGGTCCACGACCGTGACGAGCTGCTCGCGGAAGTTGATCGCTCCGATAATGGCCGGGTGGGTCTGGGGCATGACGGTCACGTTTTTCGGCGTTTCGATCACCTCGATGATCTTGAAAACATTGATGCCGTACTGCTGCGCATCGGTGAGGAAAAACGTGAGCATTTCCATCTGGTTGGAAAAAGCCAGATTGCTCCTCTGATCAATCTCCTTCATGAAGTTATCCATGAATCATTCCTGTCTCTTTGGTATGAAAGGGTTGTTGTTTCAGGTCGTCCGGGCGCATGCACGACAGATCGGAAATGTGAGGAAAGCCGAAGAAATGCCTGCCGCCAGTATAAAGGAGATTGCAAAAAACATGCAGGAAAAAATATACTGAAGAAGCGTGTCTTGTTTATTGTCCCCTGTGTACCTGCAATAAATCATGCCAGGTGCGGTCGTGGACCGTGACCCGGAAAACCAGCAAGGAAAAATGCCATGAAACGTCGTGATTTTATCAAGTCTTCCGTGGCCATGGCGACCGTGGCTACGGTGGCAGGGCATATCACTCCATCCAATGCCGAGACCGAGCAGAAAGCCGGGGTGAAAAATTATCGTCCCCTGGGCAACACCGGCATGAAAATCAGTGATATTTCCTTCGGTGCCGGGAAAGTGCCTTCGGCGTCACTGATCCTGCGGGCCGTCGAGCGCGGCATGAACTATTTTGACACGGCCCCCGACTACGGAACCAGCGAAGCCCTGATCGGTGAAGCCCTGCCGCGTCTGCCGGACCGGGGGAAAATTTACATCGCTTCCAAATTCTGCCAGCCGAAACCCTATCCCGGACATCTCCCCACGGGCAGTACCCAACAGGAATATATGGCGGCAGTCGAAGGCAGTCTGAAAAGATTGCATACCGACTATCTGGATGTGGTATTTGTGCATGGTATTGGCGAAAATCCGGATTTTGACAAGGAACGGCAGCGGCTGTTTGACGAAAACATGCTGAAGGCTTTCGAGCGGCTGAAACAGGATGGCAAGGTACGTTTTCTGGCCGTCTCTTCCCATGGCCCCCACAATATGGAACGGCTCCTCATGGAAGCGGTCAACTCCGGACACTTCCAGGTGATCATGCCGGCCTTCAATTTCATGAAATTTCCCAAGGTTCCGGAAGTGATCCAGGCCGCCAGCAAGAAGGGGGTGGGCGTGGTGGCCATGAAAACCCTCGCCGGTGCCAAGGAGAGCGGCGTCGATTTGAGCGGGGTCAGCGAACATGCGGCGTTCAAATGGGTTCTCAAACACCCCGAGGTGGCGGGTCTGGTGGTCACGATTGCCAATACCGGCCATCTGGATCTCTATCTGCCGGCTTCGGGGCAGGCTTTTACGGCCCAGGATCAAAGGCTCCTCGACCAGTATGCCGCCCTCCATGGCCAGGATTACTGCCGCACGGGTTGTGGCGATTGCGAGGCAGGGTGTCCGGAAAAGGTGCCCATTGCCTCCATCCTGCGTTACCAGATGTATTTTGAAGCGTACCAACAGGAAAAACAGGCCATGCAATCCTATGCCGCTCTGGAAAAAAATGCGGCTGCCTGTCGAGGTTGTGACGGCGCGGCCTGCAATCAACAGTGTGCCTATGGCCTGCCCGTGGCCGCCAAACTCCAGGCCGCCCATCGGCAACTCTCTTTTGCCCCGGTTACCTGAGTCGCTTGTGAAAAAGTTCAGGAGTTCTCATCGAAACGTGGCGTGTCATGGGACACCATTTCCTTGCAAGGCTGATGTTGATCGAATGACTCCCTGGCCCATGGCATGGTGATGGCTTCTCCGGCACCTCCCTGGCCCGTTCGGGTCCTGCTGTTGTTATTGCCCCCCCTGGTGGCGCTGGCCGTCTGGATGGATGGCCAGCGCTACGATCCGGGCTTGCTGGATTTTCAAAAAGGCGGCAACCCGGGTTCTGAATTGGCCAAAATGTTTCCGGATACACTGGGGTTGCTCAAAAAAATGGGCACCATCCGGGAGTATACCGAGGCCAATCTCTATGAATATATCAATGGTCACGCCGATTTTTTCATCGGGGCGGGTTTTCGCCGGCTGACAGTGGTGGAGTATGGGCCTCCCGGGGCACGTCAACCCACCCTGGTGGCGGATGTGTATGACATGGGCAAACCCATGCAGGCTTTTGGGGTTTTCACGGATCAAAAAGGCTCCCAGGCCGAAGCCGTGAATGTCGGCGACATGGCTTTTGTTTCTGACCGGACCCTCGGGTTCATCAAGGACATCTACTATGTGCGCTTGGCAGCGTTTGCCGCCGATACACCCCTGCTGGAAGCGGCACGCCTGCTGGCCGGCAAGATTCAATCCCGGGCTGGTGCGACTTCCGGTTTCACTTTTGCCTTCCCTGATCTCGGCACGACCGGCGAAACCCGGTTCATCAAGGAAAACTATCGCGGCATGGCCTTCTTGAACAATGTCGTGGAACGGATTTTCACCGGGGAAAAGGGGGAAGTCCGTACCGCCTTTTTGGTCAATGGCACCCCCGCAACCACCCAGGACCTGGAAAAATCCATGTTGGCGTTTCTCCAGGGTGAAGGAATCAAATATCAGACCAGCGCAACCCAGGGTCAGGCCAAAATCTACCGGGTCACCGACCCCTACGAGGGGGATTGGTTTTTTGCTGTTGGCCAAGACCGGTTGCTGGGTGTGTTCGGCCCCTGCCAGCCGGAACACCTGCAACGCATGGGAGAGGCCGCCCAACCACCTGACGTGACCAGGAAAAGTCCATCCAATGTGCAGGATCTGCCATGAAACCTGATGCCAAAAAATCAGTAAAGCAGTCCGGTGTGCAGGATCCGCCATGAAACCTGATGCCAAAAAATCAGTAAAGCAGTCTGGTTTCAAACGGGCCCAACCGGTCCTGAGCCGGCGGGAGTTTGTGCGGGATGTGGCCGTGACAACGGGGATTGCGGCTGGCCTGGGAGCGGGGGGGTGGTTGGCCTACAGCACCGAACCGATCCGCCGCCAGCCGGAGGTGATTCATAAATTGCGGGATTTTCGGATTCCGGCATCCGACCTGTTTCCGGTCATGGCCGTGGTACGGGGCGAACAGGTGGAACGCATGACCCGGGAGGCCATAACCCGGCTCGGTGGTATCGACCGGTTCATCAAACGGGGTGACAAGGTCCTCCTCAAGCCGAACGTCGGATGGGATCGGCAGCCGGAACAGGCCGCCAACACCGGCCCGGAGCTGGTCGCGGCCATGGTGCGTCTTTGTCGGGAGGCCGGGGCCAAAGCCGTCTGGGTCACCGATCACTCTCTCAATGATCCCTATCGCTGCTTTTTCCGTTCCGGGATTGAAGACGCGATCCGCAAGGAGGGGGGGGAGATGCGTCTGCCGCGCCAGGAGGACTTTGTGCGGACCGACATGGGGGGGAGCGTGCTGAAAATCTGGCCGGTGTCGCGTTTTTTTTTGGAAGCCGACAAGGTCATCAATCTGCCCATCGTCAAACATCACTCTTTATGCGGCTGTACCCTGGCCATGAAAAACTGGTATGGGGTGATCGGTGGCACGCGCAACCGTTTGCATCAGGATATTCATGCCTCCATCGTCGATCTGGCGGCGGCGGTGCGGCCAACCTTGACCGTCATGGATGCCACGCGCGTCTTGAAACGCAATGGTCCTACCGGTGGGAGCGTGGCCGATGTTGGCCGGGAAAACACCCTGATTGCCGGTCTGGATGAGGTGGCCATGGATGCTTTCAGTCTGCAATTTCTGGATCTGCAACCGGACAAGGTGCCTTTTCTGGCCATGGGAGAGGCGCGGGGTCTCGGGCGTGTCAACTGGCAAACGCTTAACGTCTCCCAGACCCAGATCGGATGACCCGCCATGCAACTGCCCAATCTGCGAGCCTTGCGTCGTTACCATGCGGTTTTTTTTCTCGGCCTGTTTCTGTTTTTTCTGGTGGTGAACGATTTTCGCCACATGCGTGGCTATGAAACCTCCCTTTTTCTGGAGCTGGATCCCCTGACCGCCTTGGGCGGCTTTTTGACGAGTCATACCCTCTACAAAGGTCTGGCCTGGTCGCTGGTCATCCTGCTGCCAACCCTTTTTTTTGGACGTTTTTTTTGTTCCTGGGTCTGTCCGTTGGGGATACTCAACCAGGGCATCAGCCATTTTTTCAACCATCGCCGCCCGGTGGATGCCTACAAACTCAATGCGTATCGACCCATTTTCCGGGTAAAATATTATATATTGACCGCCCTGCTGATTCTGGCAGGCATGGGGGCACTCCAGACCGGTCTTCTCGATCCCATTGCCTTGTTGGAACGCTCCATGATTGTGGCGATCCTGCCGGCCATGCATGGCAAGGCGTGGGATTTTTATCAACATCAGCCTTATTTTCATGGCGGTATTTTAATCACGCTGCTCGTGTTGGCCATATTGTTGGCCAACCGGTTTTTGACCCGCTTCTGGTGTCGGGTATTGTGTCCGCTGGGGGCGTTGCTGGGGGTGTTTTCCCTGCGGGCACCGTTTCGCATCCGGCGCGACGTGGACCGTTGTTCGGCCTGCTCCCGCTGCCTGCAATTCTGCCAGGGAGGATGTGACCCGCATGCCGAGTTGCGGGTCAGCGAATGCCACCTTTGTATGAATTGTATTGAGGCCTGCCCGGAAGATGCCCTGCATTTTGGTCTGGCCCAGCCGCGCAGTTCGGTCCAGCAACCCCTGGATCTGGGACGCCGCCGTCTGGTGGAGACCGGCGTCACCGCCCTGGCGTTGTATCCCATGCTCCGCACTTCCCGTTCGGCCTATTCCAATCCGGCCCCGGACGTCATCCGTCCCCCCGGATCCCTGCCGGAAGCGGATTTTCTGGCCCGCTGCATCAAATGCGCCGCCTGCATGCGGGTCTGCCCGACCAATGTTCTGCAACCCGCTCTCCTGGAGTCCGGCCTGGAGGGGCTATGGACCCCGATCCTCATCAATACTCAGGGGTATTGTGAACATCACTGCGTCCTTTGTGGCCAGGTTTGCCCGACCGCCGCGATTCGCCCCGTGCCCATCGCCGAAAAAATCGGCAACAAACCCTACACCCATCCAATCAAGCTGGGCACCGCCTTTTTTGATCGGGGTCGTTGTCTCCCTTGGGCCATGCATATTCCCTGTATTGTCTGCGAGGAAATGTGTCCCACCTCGCCCAAGGCCATCTGGTTTCAAAGCGTCACCATTCCTGGCCGCGATGGAAAGCCGGTTGATTTGAAACAACCCTTTGTCGAGCCGGCCCGTTGCATCGGTTGTGGCATTTGCGAAAACAAATGCCCGGTTGTCGATCAGGCCGCCATTCGCGTCACCTCCGTCGGCGAAACCCGCTCCCAACGCAATCGTATGATCTTGAAAGGGGATATCTCTTAGTTATGAGGGGTCGCATCCGGCATCACTCTTCGATGAAACGACCTGTGGCAAACTTGTGAAACTGGTTATGAATTGTATACGTGGCAGGGGAGGGATCATGCAAGTTGGCCGTGCAAAGTCAATGGGATTTTGGTAAGATGAAGCAGACAGGGGATTCTGAAGAATGACGAACACGTTTGACACGCAGCTCGCATCAGGGAATTGCAAGCCTTCGGGTTTACCGAAAGCAGTTTTTTGTTGCACCAGGCAACAGAAGGAGCGACCAGCATGGCCATTACCTCATTTGATACACTTGAATTTGTCGAGACCCTTGAAGCATCTGGTTTTACCAAAGAGCAATCCAAGGGAATGGTCGGAGCATTCAAGAAAGCTCAAGACGACCAATTGAAAGAGTTGGCCACCAAGGGAGATACTGCAATAATCAAAAGCGAGTTGATCCTCATTAAATGGATGCTGGCCATGGTCATTGCTGCTACCGTACTCCCCGCCTTGAAAACGTTACTGGGATAAGAGGATATCCGGCATATTCACTGTATCGGTCTTGGACATTCAAGTCTGGTCAACGAGACGACCCGTGACAAACTTGTGAAGTATGCTGGACATGAAAATCTGGAAGGAAAGGCCTTTCGCAATCGCCAGGGCTCGTCATTTTTCCAAGTCACCGGATGAGATGCGAATACTCACACGTTTGTCTTTGTGTTGGGAGGCTTTGGCATAAGAGACGTATCGATTGATTTCCTGCTTGACCTGCGGAACCGAATGCCACTCATCCCGTTCATAAGAAGCAAGAATTTCTTCCTCGAATCTGCGTTCCTCGTCCATATCAATTGGCCTTGTTGGTCATGTAGATACGAGTTGCTTTGCGACTTGGAATGATTGTTTTCAGGAAAACCTCGATGTCGTTTTCTACGAATGGCACCAGGTAAACATATTCTCGGATACGCACGATAAACATTCGTTGATTTGGATATTTTTCCCCTCTAGGGTGTTCAATGGTGTCAAGAAGACCACCGTGCATCATGGCTGAAAGGACATCTTCAAACGAAACGCCACGTTCTGATATCAAACGAATATTTTTACCAGTGTCCCAGCGTACTGCTTTCATTCGCTCCATGATATGCCAACGTCTCACATGTTATCAAGCTATGCCTGGATCGACATAATTTTTTTTGGTTGGCCACCTTCATTCAACAGGACCTGATCGTACAAAATCCGGCTCAGGGGCACCACCGGAAAATGGACGTCCTGAAGTATGGATTATGGTGGTATGGCCTGATGTGGTTGATATGTTGGCATAAATATTGCTTTAAACTTTTGGACCAAATTAAAGAGGCAAAGAACATTTTCTACTGGCCAGCAAAATGACAAAATGACCCGGATCCAGGACTTCCAGTTAAATATATCACCAATCGGTTTGGATATTCACAGAAAAACATGGTTAAGAGTTGGACAATGTCATGGGCTATGATATCAACTGGGAAGAATCAGCCAATCGGCATTATGAAGATGGTGTCATTCTCCTGAAAAAAAACGATTTGACAATGCAGGATACCATTTTGGACTTGCCGCAGAGTGTGCTGTCAAGTATTGTCTGGAAGTATCTGGCGTTCATATAACGAATGATTTGCACGAGCATTTTCCAGGCTTGAAAAAAGTGGCCATGGATAATCTTGGCTTGCAATCGGGAAAGTCCGTGTACAAGATCCAATTGCCGAAAATACTTGGCAGCCAAAAGTTCATGGAAGCTTGGGATATCAAGATGCGTTATGCGGGAAACAGGTCGGTCAAGGAAAGGTTGGCTATTAAAATGCAGAGAGATGCTGATACGGCTATTGGAATCATGAAATCATGAAACGATTAAAAAGAGTGTAGAAAAATGATCTTTTTTGATGAAAGTATCGAAAAATTTTTAAAACATTTGGTCCGTTTACAAGGGATTGAATTTGTACGGGATGGTTATGTGTTGAGAGACACGACCGGAAAATTGGCGTTTATTTGTAATCAAGCAATGCCAGGTGATTCTAAAGAAAAGATCATTAAAAAAATAAAAAAAATATTGCCGAATTATTCCCGGGACAATGATTGCATTATGGATATTGAACAGCCTGGTGTTCAATCCATAATAAATAATGGCAATTGTCATTATGAAAAATTTAATTTTAATATTGGAAAAATAATTTACCCGGTTGATGTCAGAATAATTGATCATCGAATGATTGGGAGCGATTGGCTGATTGCACCTGAATGCATGCCGAAATCATCCGGGGCGGTGCGGATTGTCTTTGCCAGCATGAAAGGAGGCGTGGGACGTTCGACGGCTCTGGTAGTCCTGGCCGCAGAATTGGCCCGGCAGGGTCGGACTGTCTTGACTGTGGATCTGGATTTGGAAGCCCCGGGTCTTGGTTCAATGCTGCTTGCAGAAAGAGAAAAACCGCTCTTTGGATCGTTGGATTGGTATGTGGAAAGTGGTGTGGGTGGTGTCAAGGCAGATGATCGTGAATTTTTGAACTCCATGATTGCTGCGAGTTCGTTTGGAGGCAATCAGGGAACCATAGATGTGGTGCCGGCTGTTGGCAGAAATGCGGATACCTGTCCAGCCAATGTTCTGGCCAAACTTTCCCGTGCATATCTGGATCAACCCCAGGATTCAGGGCAATCTTTGAGTTTTCTGACCAGGACACGCACGTTGATTGACCAGCTTGCATCCTGGAAACACTATGATGCCATCTTGATCGATGCCCGGGCCGGTTTGAGTGAATTGACCGCCGCAGCATTATTGGGTCTTAATGCCGATGTGTTGCTGTTTGGAGTCAATACGCCACAAACTTTTGCCAGTTATCGTTATCTGTTGGCGCATCTGGCTCGATTTATCAAAGAGGAGAATCGTGACTGGATTTATCGTTTCCGCATGATTCATGCCAAGGCACCGGCGAATTTGGAACAACAGAAAATGTTTCGTGATCGTGCCTATGAAATCTTTTCTGAGTTTTTTTATAAAGAATACAATTTTTTTATGAAATCAGATGAAGATGCCTCATCCGTATTGGAGGAACCGGGTCTCGATGATCCATCAGCGCCTCATTATGCCTGGCCAATCTTGTCCAATTCGCAATTCATGGAGTTTGATCCATTGGCGGATTCCATACAATTGGACCGGATAGTGTATGAGTCAACTTTCGGATCCCTGATGCGTGGCGTGAGTGAATGGCTTGAAATACCGGAGGGGATTGCACCATGACACCAAATGATTTCATGGATATACGTCAAACCCTGGCCGGTATTGATTCTGCGCCTGCACACCATGCTGACAGACCGCCGAATATTGGAGACATTTTTTCGCCACGAGGCCACGCAACAGCCCTGGATCCGGAAAGAATTCTGGTCGTGGGGGGACGGGGAGTGGGCAAGAGTTTCTGGTCTGGCGTCTTGTGTAACGATGCGACCCGTCAGCATGTCAGTCAGTCTTACCCACGCTTGAAACTCGACTTGTGCCAGGTCACGCTCGGGTTTTCCGGAACGGATACCAGTGACCTTGGACCGCCTTCGCGTGAAATTCTGGATGATCTGGAAGAGAAGGATCAATTCAATTCTGAAATAATCTGGCGGGCTGTTGTCCTGCATGGTTTGCGACCATGGATTGACCTCGAACTTCCGAAGGTTTGGCGCGGTTCCGCCGGACTGGTCTCCTGGGCACATGCCGATGCCGAGCGCTTGCAGAATACTTTGCGTGCAGCCGACAAACGTCTTGTTGAACGAGGATTACGCCAGGTCATCGTTTTCGATGCCCTGGATCGTCTTGGCGGGGATTGGCCACAAATTCAACGAAGAAGCAAGGCACTGCTGCGAGTTGCCTTGCCTTTCATGGCGTATCAGGCTGTCAAATTGAAAATTTTCATGCGGATTGACCAGGCCGAAGACCAGTCTCTCTTCAGCTTTCCGGATGCATCCAAACTGGTTGGACAGAAAGTCAATTTGACCTGGGAAAAGAAGGACCTGTACGGTTTGCTTTTTTCGCTTCTGGAAAACCGTACCAAGAATAGCGGCTCGTTTCGCAACCTGATCGAAGCGTGCCTGGGCAGGGTTCCCAATCAGGAAACCAGCATGAATTTACCAGCCAGCTTGATCAATGATGAAGAACACCAGGCACGGGTTTTCAGTAAAATGGCTGGGTCCTTCATGGGCAGTAACGCCCAGCGGGGAAAAACTTATACCTGGGTTTACAATCACTTGTCTGATACTTTTGGCTCCGTGTCACCGTGCAGCTTTCTGGAATCTTTGCGTGCTGCGGCAATCACGGAAACACATCTGGACGACAAGGTGATTGATCCAAAAGGATTGAAAAAAGGTTTGCAATCCGCTTCCATCTTACGCCTGAATCAGTTACGCGAGGAGTATGGATGGATCCAGACCGCTTTGGAACCGTTGGCCGATTTGCGCGTCCCCTGCGAAGAGATTATTTTGTTTGCCTGTTGGAAAAAAGAAAAAAGCCTTGCCCGGATTCAAAAAGCTGCAAAAATCGAAGGGTTTTTGCCACCGGTGGAGTTTGATACCGGGGGTGGGTCGGATTCTTCTCTATTGAAGGCCTTGCTGCGCATAGGTGTGGCAGAAATACGACCGGATGGTCGCGTCAATATCCCCGATATTTATCGTGTGGCTGCCAAAATATTAAAGAAAGGGGGAGTGCCACCGCCGGCCTGACAATCCGGAAGGCGGCCAGGATGCTTTGTATTGGATGTTTCAGTCGTGTGGAAAAAAAAACACTCCCCCGAGCATGTCGAGGGAGCGTTGATACAACAAAAGCATCATGCGACAAGTAAAATCAGCCGCCGGCCATTTCCAGGAGCAATCCGTTCAAGCGCCGGACAAAATCGGCGGGATTTTCCAGTTGGCCGCCTTCGCTCAACAGGGCCTGATCGTGCAAAATCCGGCTCAGGTTGCCGAAGCGGGTTTCGTCCTGTTCGCCTTGCAGGCGGGTGATCAGGGGATGGGTCGGATTGAGTTCCAGGATGCGTTTTGAATTGGGCAACTTTTGGCCGGCCTCCTTGAGAATGCGTTCCATGGTGGCGGTCATGTCGTACTCTTCCCCGACCAGACAGGCCGGCGAGTCGGTCAGACGATGGCTGACCCGAACATCCTTGATCGTTTCGCCCAATACTTTCTTTACCTTTTCCACGACATCCTTGAAGCTGGCATCCACTTCCTGGTGGCTCTGTTTTTCTTTTTCATCTTCCAGCTTGCCCAGGTCCAGATTGCCCTTGGTCACGGCCTGAAGCTGTTTTCCCTGGAATTCATGCAGGTGGTTGACCATCCACTCATCCACCCGGTCAGACAGAAGCAGGACCTCAATCCCTTTTTTCCGGAAAATTTCAATGTGGGGACTGTTCTTGCAGGCGTTATGGTTTTCGCCATTGACGTAGTAGATTTTTTCCTGCTCGGGCTTCATGCGGGAGACATAATCCGCCAGGGAGACATTCTGTTGGTCGCTGTCGGTATGGGTGGTGGAAAAACGCAACAGCTTGGCAAGCCGTTCCCGATTGGCATAGTCCTCGACAACCCCTTCCTTGAAGACGGTACCGAACGTTTTCCAGAATTCGGCATATTTTTCCGGCTCTTTTTCGGTCATCTCTTCCAGCATGCCGAAGACCTTGTTGATCGATCCCTTGCGCATGGCATCGACCATGGGATTTTTTTGCAGAATTTCCCGGGATACGTTGAGAGGCAGATCCGTGGAGTCGATGATGCCGCGTACAAAACGGAGGTAGCGGGGCATGAGTTCTTCCGCCCCATCCATGATGAACACCCGCCGCACATAGAGTTTGACACCATGTTTGCGCTCACGATCCCACAGGTCGAAGGGGGCCTTTTTGGGAATGTACAGCAGCAGGGTGTACTCATACTTGCCTTCGAGACGGACATGCAGGTAGGTCAGGGGTTCTTCAAAGTCATGGGAGACGTGTTTATAAAACTCCTTGTACTCTTCTTCCTTGATGTCGCTCTTGGCACGGGTCCAGATGGCCGAGGCCTTGTTGACGGTTTCCCACTCCGGGGGTTTGGGTTCTTGGGACTCTTTTTTGTCGGCCTCTGTCTTGTCGGCGGATGCTTCATCATCCCCGGTGGCACCGGCATCGAACGGCTTCTTTTCCATCAGGATGGGAAGGGAGACATGATCGGAAAATTTGCGAATGATGGAACGCAGCCGCCAGTCATCGAGGAATTCATCCTCGCCTTCCCGCAGATGCAGGGTGACTTCGGTGCCTCGGGTCGGCTTTTCCAGGGTTTCGAGGGTATATTCGCCATCGCCGGCGGAACTCCACAACACCCCTTCCTGGACGGGTTGACCGGCCCGGCGTGTCTTCAGGGTGACCCGATCCGCGACAATGAATGAGGAATAAAAACCCACGCCGAACTGACCAATCAGGGAGGCGTCCTTGGCCTGGTCACCGGTCAAGGATTTGAAAAATTCCCGGGTACCGGATTTGGCGATGGTGCCAATGTTGCTGATCACTTCATCCCGACTCATGCCGATGCCGTTGTCGGAGACCGTGACGGTGCGTGCTTCCTTGTCAAAAGCGATACGGATGGAGAGGTCAGGGGCATCTTCGTAGAGTCCCTGATTGGACAATGCCTCGAAACGCAACTTGTCCACGGCGTCGGAGCTGTTGGAAATCAGCTCTCGCAGGAACACCTCCTTGTTGCTGTACAAGGAGTGGATCATCAGATCCAACAATTGCCGAACCTCGGTTTGGAACTGCCTTGTCTCTTTGCCGACTGCCTCGCTCATGGCTGCAACTGCCCCTCTGTCACAATAAAAAAGGTTTGAATCCGAAACAAAAATAGGGTACCCCATACAGGTGCCTGCGGGATATGTCCGTTACAGGCGATATGGGAATTCTCTGATTGTTTTGCAAGGGTTCCCAGGAAAAAAATGTGGCGTCCCGTTGCCGGACCCTGGTTGGCAAATCCTGTTGCGCGTGTTCATCGGAAAGGAAAATCAGCATGAAAGTGATTCGTTCCATCCCCATGTTTGCCTATTTATTGATTTTTTATAATGTTTTTCTTTTTCAGGGCGTGGCGGATGCGCATCTGAAAATATTGGCGCAGACCATTCTTGTCATTCCGCTCCAAAAGGCGACGGTCACGGCCACTCTGGGTGATGTGTTGATCATGGTGGGTGTGGGTGCCCTGTATGTCGAGTTGTTCAAGGCCACGCGCTCTTCGGATGCTTCCATTCTGGATCACATGTTGTCCATGATGGTTTTTGTCGTTTTCCTGGTGGAATTTCTCCTGGTGGCTGCTGCCGGAACGGTGACCTTCCTGACCTTGACGCTCATGTCGTTTCTGGACGTGGTGGCAGGTTTCACCGTGACGATTTCCGCTTCCCGGCGCGATTTTTCCAGTTCCAGGAATTGAACGTTTTCGGCAGTTCCAGGAATTGAACGTTTTCGGCAGTTCCAGGAATTGAACGTTTTCGGGGGCTGTTGCCGGGTTCAGGAACGCTGTGTTCCAAGGCGTTTTGGAAAAAACGCCCGGCAGGCGTTCATGGATTCGTGTTCAGATCGACCAGGGCATAGGTCTGCATCAGGTTTTCCATGATTTTCCGCATCATCCAGCGGATGCTGATCCAGTCGTTGAGAAACTCATCATACCGGGGGTATGCCCGTTGCCGTTCGAAGGGGGAGAGTTGGGGATTGCTTTGGTATTGCCACCAATAGCGGAAGTCGGCCTGCCATTTTTCCAGGAAAGGCCGCAACACATCCTGAAACATGCGGTTGATGAGCAATCCAAGATGATTGTTTTGCCTTGTCTTTCCTACAGGAAAGGAACGCATGATCTGTCGCGTCTCCTTGAAAAAGGTGTAGAGTGAGTCCAGGCTCTCCACCAGTACTTCACCGGAAAAATCGGTACATTCTGCATCATGTACCTTACCGGTTACGGCCACCCGGGTTGACATCTCGGTATACAGCTCCCAGGCGCATTGTCGATCCAGATCCGAAAAATCACCCTTCACTGTGAACAGACCCAGATTCAGTTGAAAGGAACCTTTTTCCAGGATTGGCATGGCTTATTGTCCTGTCGGGGGTGTGTTTGTTGAGGGTGTGGCGCATTGTTGCAAGCCTTTGATGACCAGTTGGATCATCTCCGCCAGATAGGGGGTTGCAAACAATCGTTCATTTTCCTCTTTAAGCAGACCATTGTTCAGACCGGCGGGACCTTTCTCTTTCAGAGTATGCAAAACTTTTTGATAATCAAAAACTTCTGCCAGGGGATCTCCCTTTTCCCGTTCGGTGCGATAGGTTGCCAGAAGTTCTTGCAGAGTCGAAGTTGCCGGTGGCTTTTGCAGGGGTGAAGTGGATGCGGATGTCTGCTTTGCTTGATGGGCCTTGTTGGCCTGTTCCACTTGATAGATTTCGCTGAACTCCTCGGGTGTTTCGCCCAGCAATGCCTGGGCAATGCGGGCGGTGCAGCCGCCAAAGCCACCCAATACAAACAGGGGAATGCCGGCCTGAAGTGCCAGCCAGGCCTCTTCCAGAATTCCCGGACAACGTCCCGAGTAGCCGGTCAATTTTCCTCCCAGCAGGATACGGGCCTGACAGGTGCGATGCATTTCCTGGCGCATGGCAGTGAGGCTGATGGATCGTAAATAGCGACCCAGGGCGTCATTCGGTGGGCGTATTTCAGGATTGAGAGAGGGATGCCGCAGTGAAGCCGGCGGTTGCAGGCAATGAAATATGGCCATATTTTCCAAAATTTTTCGATGATCAGGAGAAAAATCCAGATGGATGGGCCAGGCCAGATAGTTGTGGATGCGCCTGACATCATCGTGATCATCTTTTCTCCGATAGGTGGCCACCAGTTGGAACAACTGTTCCGTAAATCCACCAGGACGCAAATCACCGCCATAAGCCAAATCTGCTCCTTGAGCCAGGAGATATCGGGCCATTTCCTGCATGGCCAGTTCCAGATGAATGGGCTGCAAGCCCGAGAGTGCCAGGTCCGGACTCTCGGAGATGGAAATGGCAATGGTCCAGCCAGAGAGTGGGTTGGGACGGTGCGTGGGAGATGGATGGGCGTTCATGTTCTTCCTGCCAACTCATTGGGGGTGAGGAAAGCGACATGGGGACGCATCTTTTTTAGCAGAGCCAACTCATTGGAACCCAAAGGGGGATCGGGATAGAGGATGGTTTGAAGGCTGGGGTTGTGAAGGCGTGCAACGGTCAGAAGGGTGACCAATTCCGGCGGGGTACTCAGCCACTGGCAGGGGGATGGCATCTTGTGCAGCTCCAGGAGATTTTCCATCAGCATGGACGCATGGGTCATGCGCAATGTTTCCGTAAGGATGGCTGCAACAGTGCGTTGGCAACTTTCCTTGATGTCATCTGCCTGCCAGCGAATGGATGGTGTATTTCCCAGATAGGGAAATTGCCGCTCTTCTTCCTGTTGCACGGCATTGACCACCAATACCGGTTTTTCCAGACATTTGGCATCCAGAACTTCCTTTTGACACCAATCACGGGAGGCATAGGCATCGGTCTGGATGGCAATCAGGGCTGAATCATCAATGGCTCCTTCGATCTCTTCGGCGAAACTGTGGCCGGGAGCAATGTCTCGAGCATCGAAGAAAACGCCCATGGGAGTGAAGTGGCACAAGTGATTTTTAAGGGCCTGGGCGATGGTCAGGCCATCCTGTTTGGCATGACTGAGAAAGAGTTGCACTGGGGCATGGCTGCGTTTGTCACGGCGGTTTTGCAACAGCAGTCGGCAGAGTTCATGCATGATGCTCAGCCCCAGGTGCCGAGCCTGTTCCACGACGGCGATTTCATGCAGACGAATATAATGTATTGTATTCAACAGATTGGGGTTTATCTTAAACACCTGGGACGAGAGGGTGACCGGTATCAGCAGGTGGGGAGATTCAGGAGGGGTACCTGTCGCCTTGGCCAGTGCCACGAGAAAGGCATTCCAATCCTGGTCGCGGGCCATATTGCTGTCTACCAGGACGATCACCACCCCATGGTGGACATGATCCAGAGAGAAGCGGGCGGGGCGTCCGTGGATGTCCAATGCAGGATCCTGCCACGCAAAGCAGGGGATGTTGAGTCCTGCACGTGAAACGTTGGTAGGATTGCGCATCAGAATGTGCGTTAGATGATTCACCAAAGTGGGAGCAGAGAGGCACGCCGGGTGCCTCAAAATATGGACCGCCAGTTCCGGTTTGTAGATATTATGCATGCGGTACACCTGGGCAGAATATGAATTTCATGTCGCTCGATTCTGACGGTACACCTGGGCAGAATATGAATTTCATGTCGCTCGATTCTGATTCGTCCCCGACACAGGGTGCATCATGGCGTGTTTCAGGGGCATCCCAGGGCAAAGTCGCTCGTGATCAGGAATATGTTTTTCCGGTCTTCCTGGACGGTGCGCACCACCTGGATGGCGATCTCGAATCCGGTCTTTTTGAGTTGGGGATCGAAGCCGGCATTGGGCAGGCGGATACACCCTTTGCCGGTGGCCTTGTCCAGGCGCAAATGACGTTGATTGACATACCATCCCACTTGTCCCCGGGTCGGGTCGGCCTGGATGCCGGTCAGAAATGTTCGCATCCAGGTGGCCGTCGTTTGGGATGTCAAACTGCCCAGTTGCGGAAAAATCCAATACGCCTTGCGGGGAGTCGCCTTGCCCATGACGATGGTTTGCTGCAATTCGTTCAGGAACAAAGGGGCACCCTCCGGGTTTTCGATCAACAGGTGGGTGATCTCATTGGGGAGGGAGGCAACCAGGTTGCGAAAGCGGAACGGATCCATGTAGCTGTCTGGATTCAGAAGAAACTTGAGGGCATGGGTGACGGGCCAGATGACAATGAAAAGGCAGAGAATCCAGAACAGAACCCGCCTTTTCCCGGCTGTGATCCTGGTGCGCAATCCGAGGAGCCAGCGGTCACCGTTGGAGTGGGCCAGAAGCCAGGCCGCATAAAAGGCGATCAGGCCGTCAAAATTGCGCATGTCATACATCAGGACCAGAATCAGGGGTATGACAAGCCAGATGACCCATTGAAAAGGTCGGAGTGTTTTGGCCAGAGGGGTTGATGCAAGAGAGGTTTGTTTATCCTGACGCCAGCCCACGGCCACGGCCAGGGGCAGAAGAACAAACAGGGGGAGATAAAAGAATATATCCAGGATCCGGGCTTGCCAGGGTGGTCTCATTAAAAAAATGCGATATACCCGGTTTATGAAGCCGGTCAGCAACACCCTGGCCTGGGCGTTCTGGCTGGTCAATTCCTGGCCGTGAGTCTGGAATTCGGCCAGGGAGTCGGGGTAGTGCGACCAGTAAAAGGCGAGCAGGGCCAGCAGAGGCAGCAGGGCACTGGCAAGCAGAAACAGGGGAAGCAGAAGTGATCCTGGCCACCGTTGCCAGAGTTGCCAGGCGGCAATCAGGGACCAGACCCCGGCGGGCAGGGCAAATACCGGATGCGAAATGGCGCAAAGGCCGAATAAAATTCCGGTCAGTGCCAGGTGACTCCAGCCCGGACTCTCCCGGCCCAGATGGCGTTGGTGTACCAGCAAGGATCCAAAAAGAAAAAAGAATCCCAGATATTCCGGGCGGACCGGCAGCAAAGACATGGAAAATGGGGTGAAAGCCAGAATGCCAAGAAACAGTGCCCGACGGTTGGCATTGCCCTCGGTATCATCGGGATGGGCGAGCCGCAGACATTGCAAGGCCAACGTCAGGCTGCCGATGACCAGAAAGGCCTGAAACAAACGGTACGTAAAAAAATTGACCGGCACACCCAGCAGATTGGTCAGGAAAAGAAACAGGCCCTGAAGGAAAGAGTACGTGCCAAACAGGGAAAAAATGTAGACGTTCGTCTCCGCCATGGGTATGGCCAACGCACCCTTGTGAAGCAGACCGAGCCCCGGTCCGAAGTAAAAAATATCGTCGGAGTTGGGGACCAGCAGGAAGAGCGATGCAAGCAGGGAGACCACCCAGGCCAGCAACAAAATGCCCCAGGATGGCAGCAGGGAGGGGCTGGCAGAGGGCACGGCAGGGCTGGTCAAGGGGATATTGTTCATGCCTGAGTGCTGAAATGGATTTGAGAGAAGGGAAAGAAGTGGTATTTTATCGGATCGACTGCCATCCATGCTCCCAGTTTCCTGGAAAGGTCTGAGTTCGCCAAGGAAAAAAGTGTCTGGTTCAGCCGGGATTTTTTTTGAGCCGGGGAATGGAGAGAAAATGAAAGGGTTGGAAGGTTGAAAAATCACAGGTTCTGGAGGGAAATGCGATCTTATCTGTTGACACGGTCGCGACGCACCAAGCAATCCATCCTGCTCTATTATGACATGTTGGCCATCCTGGCGAGCGTTTGGGGGGGATTTTCGGTCCGGTATGATGTATGGGTTCCGGATGCGTTGCGGGTCAGTTGGGTTTCCATGCCCCTGGCCATGGTGGTGTCATTTCCGATCTTTCAACATTTTGGTCTGTATCGGTCCATCATTCGCTTTTTGGAAGCCCAGGCGGTCTTCAGCATACTGAAGGCCGTCTTTTTCAGTGTCCTGTTCACGGTGATCGGTGCGAAGCTTCTTGATATTCCGCTTTTTTCTCCAACAGTCTGGATGGTCGAGGGGATGCTGCTGCTGATCCTCATCGGTGGCAGCCGCATGCTGGTTCGTTTTTTACTGATGACCGATCCGGGTTCACCGCGGAAACGCATACCCACGGCTGTGTATGGAGCCGGTGATGCGGGTGTGCGTCTGGCCATGGCCATCAAGCACAGTGTGGAAGCGCAACCCATCATTTTTGTTGATGATAACAGGGAAATCCAGGGGCACGAAATTTTGGGTATGCCGGTCCACGCCCCCAAGGATTTGCCGGAACTGATCAAACAGTATGGAATTCAGCGCATCATGTTGGCCATGCCCTCTGTCAATCGGGTGCGACGCTCGGAAATCATCCGCAGTCTGGAAAACATGCCGGCGCAGGTCATGGTCGTTCCGGACCTTGAACAGATTGCCAGTGGCAACAAGCGGGTCGAGGATGTCGAACAGGTTGGCATCGAGGATTTGCTGGAACGGACTCCTGTCCAACCCAATCGCGTCCTGATGGATGCCTGTATTCGTGGCAAATCGGTCCTGGTGACCGGTGCCGGGGGTTCCATTGGTTCGGAACTGTGCCGCAAAATCATGCAATTGGCACCCAAACGTCTGGTCCTGGTCGAACGGACTGAATTTGCCCTTTATACCATCGAACAGGAATTGCGGCGCATCCTGGAAGGTTTCCCCGAAAAATTTGACCTGATACCGATCCTGGGTTCCACGGAACATCGCAAACGCATGCAATCCGTCATCGAATCGTTTGACATCAACACGGTTTATCATGCCGCAGCCTATAAACATGTTCCCATCATCGAACGCAATCCCATCGAAGGGGTGCAAAACAATATTTTCGGGACATTGAGCCTGGCAGAGGCGGCCAATTCCGAGAATGTGGAAACCTTCGTCCTGATCTCGACCGACAAGGCGGTCCGTCCGACCAACGTCATGGGAGCTACCAAGCGGTTTACAGAACTGATTTTACAGGGAATGTCTCAGTTGCCCAATGTCAAGACCCGCTTTGTTTCCGTGCGGTTCGGCAATGTGTTGGCCTCTTCCGGTTCGGTGGTGCCCTTGTTTCGGGACCAGATCAAGCGGGGTGGACCGGTCACGGTGACCCACCCGGATGTGGAGCGGTTTTTCATGACCATCTCCGAGGCTGCTGAATTGGTCATCCAGGCCGGTTCCATGGGCAGGGGAGGGGATGTGTTTGTTCTGGATATGGGAAAACAGGTCCGGATCGATGATTTTGCCCGGCGCATGATCCGCCTGGCCGGATTGACCGTCAAAGATCAAAACAATCCCTTCGGTGACATTGAGATCAAGTATACGGGTTTGCGGGAGGGGGAAAAACTCTACGAAGAGTTGCTGATTGGCAATAATCTGTTGCCGACAGAACATGAAATGATCCTCCATGCCCAGGAGGAGTCCTTTCCCTGGGAGCGTATCCAGAAAGATCTGTCCCGACTTTCCCAGGCTTCCAAAGATTTTGATTATGCTGAAATACTCAAAATTCTTGGCGAGTCGGTCAGTGGTTATCATCCCTCGGGTGGCATTCAGGATTGGGTCTGGATTCACAAGGCCCCATGATCATGCCGGGTTATCCATCAAGACACATGCGACAGTGTGAAGGTGTACGTTTCCATGGATTCTGAACAAAACAAGCCGGAAAATTCCAATCAACTACCTCCATTTCCGTTTCCTGGGGTTTTTCCCCCACCAGGCTTTCCCGGTTTTGATGTAGAAGGTTTTGGAGATAAAAAAGAGAGCAAGCTGGATTTAAGCGACCTCATGTGGGGTTTGTTGAAATATTCATGGGTGACGATTATTATCACGGTTATCTTTACCTATAATGCCTATCAGAAGGCCAAGAATACTCCCTATTTATACAAGGCCATGACGTCGCTTATTTCTGCTGATGAGTCAGGGGGTACCATGACGCAGATGGCAGCTACTTCCGTGGGAACCAGCAATGTTACCAGTGCCGGTTTTGTATCTGGATTGTTGGGACCTCTTTCGGGTTTGTTGATGGGTGGAGGTATCAGTGGTCCTGGTGGTGACCTGGCGAATGTCAATTTGAAATCGCGCACGTTCATGACAAGCCTGATCCGGGAGGAAAACCTGCTCCCTGAACTCTATCCGGATCAATGGGATGAGGTGGCTGGCAAGTGGAAAAACGGCAAGGAACCTGATTTGTTCCAGGCTGCCCAGAAGTTGCGGCTGATGATCCAGCTTGGTCCCGATGCCGTCACCGGGACGTACAGTCTCTCCGTTACCACAGAAGATCCTGTAAAAGCAGCAAAATGGGCCAATCTGCTGGTCGATGTTCTCAACAGAAGATTACGGGCCAAGGCCATCAAGGAATGCGAAGAAAAGATGGAGTTCTTGACCAATCAGATCAAGCAGACATCTTACGTGGAGTTTCAGCAAGCCATCGCTGGCTTGATGGAAGTGGAGATTAAAAAGATGATGGCGGCCCGCTTGCGCAAGGAGTTCATTTATCGCGTGATTGATCCTGCCATTCCGCCCAGGATTGGTGACCACGTCAGTCCCGACAAGGGACGCATGGTTACAACAGGTCTTGGTATTGGGTTCATGATTGGTTTTGCGGCAGCCGTTGTCCTCCATTTTCTGGAGACACTCATCAGAAAACGCTTGCGCCAGCGACGGGAAATGAAGGAAGCCAAGATGCAAGCGGAAAAACAGACCAACGGCGAAGAAATGACGGATGCCGGGAAGATTGAGGAAAAAGAAAAAATCGGGGAAGGACGCAAAACCGAACCCGCCATGGTCTGAAAAGGTTGCTGAACAGGGAGGCCCTTATTCAGCAGACCGGCGGATATTGCCGGGCCATGTCTGTCTGAGGAGGATGACCCCGGCCAGAAAGAACGGCAGGGAGAGGATTTGTCCGATGGAGAGGGGAGAATCGGCGGAGAAGACCATGGGTTCCTTGAAAAATTCTGCCACAATACGCAAGCCGAAATAGCTGGAGGCGAAAAGAGCCAGGAGCATGCCGCGGGGGCGTTGTTCCCCGCCGTGCCGTCGGTCTGCCCAGAACAACAGGCCCAGCACCACGAGGCTGAGAAGGGCTTCATAGATTTGAACGGGGTGCCGGGGAACCAGTCCGGTACGGTCATGGTGCGTCAAGCACAAAGCCCAGGGCACGGACGTTGTCTTGCCGACAATTTCGGAATTGGCCAGATTGCCGAGGCGCACAAAAAACGCCACCAGCGTTGTTCCGAAAGTGATCCGGTCGGCCAGATCCAGAAATGGAATACGGGACCATTTGTGGTAAACATAAAGGGCCAGCAGAATGCCCACAGCGGCACCGTGACTGGAGAGTCCGACGATGGGTCCCTTCAGGTTGAAAGCCGCCCATGGATTGGCTGCAACCTGATCCCAGGCATAAAATACCCGATGTCCGGTGAAAGCCCCGATCAGCATGCCCAGGGCCAAGGCCCAGGTCAGACGAATGTCGGTGTTTTCCGGGTAGCCGGCGCGGGCAATCTGCCAGGAGAGGAGGGTATGTCCCAGGATGATCCCCAGGCCAAACAGGAGTCCATACCAGCGGACATTCATGGACCACAGAGTGATGGTGGGATCCAGATTCCATATGATGCAGGGGGGGGCGATTTCGTTCAAAAGGCGTTCCTGTGAGGTTCATTCATCCGTGGCATTTTTGGCTTCTGCATCAGGTGGCAGGAAGCTTTTCTTTTCGGGATTGATGCCCAGCATGATCTCTCCCAGATAACGCAGAAACGCCTCCCCTTTGGGTGTCAGGGACATGGGTCCTGACTGATGTCGGGCACCCAGGGGCTGATCGAACTGCACAAGTCCCATGGCGGCATGGCGGCCATGGGGGGGTTCCTGGAAATCCTGAAGATCCCACATGGTGACCAGACGGGATTTGCCGACATCCTCTGCCAACAGGTTCATGTCCACCTCCGAGCGGTTGCCCAGAATGGCAAAGGCCAGGATGGCATGCAGTTGAATATCCGGCTTGAGTTCCCGGAAGGCCTGCAACAGATTTTCCAGACGTTTCAGGATGACTGCCGGATCCTGGGGAGGTTCCGGATTTTTTTTGGCGGAACCCTCGACCGTCTGCAACAACGCCCGACTGAGAACGGAAGAATCGGTTGCCCCGATCTCCCCGGATTTCAGGCGTTCCAAGGCTTCCAGGGCCTCGGGACCGAGCCAGACGGCAATGCGTTTTTGTCCCTCTTTGATGCGACGTTCGCGGAAACGTTTTTGGCGTTTGAGGGTTGCTTCGTCGGTGACCATTCACTCCCCCTTGCTTGTCGATTACCGGGCCGACCGGAGAAAAATGATCCCAGGCAGGCAAAAAAGCAATCAAAAATGCAATTGGGTTGTTTGAGCGGCGCGATGTGCCCGGCGTATCCGGCGCATGCCGACGAGGATCCCGCCGATACCGACCAACAGAGGTATCAGACCGATGTTCAAAAATTTGATCCAGGTTTGCAGGTGTTCCACTTCCAGATTCAAGCGTCTGCGGGCTTCGCGCTGCTCCTTGCGGATGGTGAGCAGCTCTTGACTGAATTTTTCAATCTCAGCCTGTTGGCTGGCATTCAGGGCAGAATTGTTGCCTTTTTGTTGCAGTTCGAGAAAATGTATTTGTGTTTCCTGGAGGCGTTGATTCAGGACTTTCTGGATTTCCTGTGCCTGGAGTTCGGCTTGCTGACGGATGGCCAGCAGGCGCACGAAAGGTCGTGCGGCCTGGGAGCGACTTTGATTGCGGGCACTGATCAAATCGGGACGGACCAGCAGATCATCGAGAATGTTCATGACCAACCGGCCATTGGCGGTGTAGGGTACATCGACGGGCATATCCTGAAAATCCATTCTGCGGACCCAGAACTGGTCCTGGAGCAGATCGCAATCAGCCACCAGGACCAGCCTGACAGGTTCCCGGGAGGTGTTCAGATGTCCGATCTTGCGGTCGGTGGTGGCGTCATCCGTTGTTTTTGCAGGACGACCATCGGGGAAGGCCGAGGGAAGGGGACCATGCAGACGGGCAGCCAGAGTGGCAGGACCTTCGGGTTTGTATTCCTGGATCAGGCGTTGGGGGGAAGAGGCAGGTCCAAGCATGCTGAGATCAAACCGGCCTCCCTGGTTGCCGGTCGTAAACAAGGGACCGATTTTGGTGGTTTGTCCGGGTTGAGCGGCGATGATGCCAGCCGTGGCCAGCGTGAGGTGATCCAGATTGGTCGTGATCGGATCCTCACGGTGCATGTTCCGAGGGCCGATATCGATCCAGACAGGATAGTTGACCAGGGTGCTGCCCGTTTCCACACTGTTGAAGCGAATTTTTCTGGCTGCGTACAGGTCGGCGGCAACCTGATCTTTTTCTGTTTTGATGCCCCAGCCGGACAACAGGGGATTGGGCAGGGAACTGGCCAGCCAGGGGGTGGCATTTTCCTGGGCCTGACAGAAGGGGTCTGCAAACATGACGGTCGGTTTGCCACTCAGGACGAATTGATCGGCGGCGTACAGAATGGGATTGGGCAGATCACGCGGGTGGACCACCATCAAAAGATCCACATCCGGGTCGATCTTGTCGTCGCCGGGCAGGATTGATTTGATGGTGAAAAATTTGGCCAACTCCTTGTGGATGGCCCAGGAAGGTTTTTCCAGGGGGGCACCGGGCACGGTCGAGGAGGGGATGCCGGCCATGGGCAGGGTGGTCAGCAGGCCCAGAACGGGCCGTTTGGCGTGGGTCAAGCGGTAAATCAGGGCTGTAAGGTCGTATTCCAACTGTTCGCCCCATGCCGGGAGCAGAAAGGGAATCATTTCCATGCGTTCCTGGCTGTTCTGCGCCACCAGTCCCAGATACACCTTGCCGGTGGCATTGGGAATGGCAATGCCGCGCAGACCGGCATCCATGGCCATGTCTTCTTCCACCGAAAATGGCTCGGGGTTGACGACGGTCAAACGCAATTTATCGGATCCGGCCATGCGGACATATTCATCCAGCAGGTCCTGAATCCGGGTGACATGGGGTCCCATGCCGGGAATATGGCTGGTCAGGGAGCGGGAGACATAAAACCATAAATGGATTGGTTCCTGGAGATTGGCCAGGATGCGGCGAGTTCCTTCCGACAGGGTGTAGAGCTGCTGGGCGGTCAAATCCAGACGGGCTGATTTCAGGTGCTGATTGGCCAGAATGTTGACCAGAAGAAAAACGGCCAGGGCCAGCAGCAGGCGACTTCCCGAGCGAACCTGTGTCAGAATCCGTGTCGGCATGGATTCACGCTCCTTTTCGCTGTTCGAGAACCAGGACGTTGACGTAGAGGCAGAAGGCCATCAACGATCCGAAGAAGATGCCGTCCCGCAGGTCGATCACCCCTTTGCCAATGTTGGTAAAGTGGGTCAAAAAACTGAACGAGGCGACGGTGTCCCGCAACAGGAGCGGTGCCCAGCCGCTGAAAAATTCCAAAACCAGAGGGTGCCCGCTCAAGATGAAACAAAGTCCCACAGTGACGGTCATCACAAAGGCGATGACCTGATTGTGGGTCAGGGCGGAAAGAGCCGACCCCATGGCCAGAAAGCCGCCGGCCAGAAACAGGCTGCCGACATAACTCGCCAGGATGACGCCATTGTCGGGGTTGCCCAGATAATTGACCGTCAGCCACAAAGGAAAAGTGAGACCCAAAGCGATGGCCGCAAAACACCAGGCGGCGAAAAACTTGCCCAAAACCGCCTCCAGGGGGCGTATGGGCAGCGTCAGCAACAGTTCGATGGAACCGCTTTTTCGTTCTTCAGCCCACAGGCGCATGGTCAGTGCCGGGATGAGAAACAGATAGAGCCAGGGGTGATAGGTGAAAAACGACAGCAGATCCGCCTGTCCCCGCGGGAAGAAATTTCCCATGTTGAAGGTGAATATTCCGGAAAGGGAGAGATAAATCACCAAAAAAACGTAGGCGATGGGGGTGGTGAAATAGCTGGTCATTTCGCGGTGAAAAATGGTGGCGACAGAATTCCACATGGCGTGATCTCTTCAGGGGGGGTGTGGATCCGTGGCTTGGGTCAGGGTGCGGAACGCCTCATCCAGGTGTCCGCGGTCCACAAACAGTTTTTCCAGTGACCAGCCGTGGGTGTGAGCCATGGCACCCACCAGCGCGGCGAGGTGAACACCGGGTTTTGGCAACAATCGGATTGTCACGCGATCCGGGTTTTCTGTCAGGGTTTCCAGTTCGGCGACTTCCGGCAGATTGGCCAGGACTTGCCTGGCTGCGGCGGCCTGGTGCGACGGCAAGGTCAGGGTTACGGCATCATGCTGACGGGAACGGCTGGCAAAGGCCTCGGGGGTTTCATCGGCCAGGAGTCTGCCCCGGGCAATGACGACAACCCGTGTACAGAGTGGCTCGACCTCTTCCAGAATGTGGGTGGACAGCACAATGGCCTTGTGCGGGGCCATGTGTCGGATCAGGGTGCGGACTTCCTGTTTTTGATTGGGATCGAGACCATCCGTGGGTTCATCAAGGATCAGGATATCCGGGTCATGCAGAATGGCCTGGGCCAGTCCAACGCGCCGTTTGAAGCCTTTGGAGAGGGTTTCGATGGGTTGGTGCATGATTTTTTCGATATGGACCTGGGCCACGGTGGCATCGATGCGCTGTTTTTTCTCCGGGCCGCTCAGTTTACGGATGCCAGCCACAAAGTCGAGAAATCCGGCGGGTGTCATGTCGGCATAGGCCGGGGAGCCTTCCGGCAGATAGCCCAGGCGACGTTTTCCTGCCAGGGGTTGGCGGACCATGTCAAACCCGGCGACCTCGACCCGGCCACCGGTCGGGGATAGAAAACCGGTGATCATGCGCATCGTGGTGGATTTGCCGGCACCGTTGGGGCCAAGGAATCCCAGCACCTCACCTCTTTGTACTTGAAAGGAAATATTGTCAACAGCCTTGATCCGGCGAAACTCCTTGCGCAGATTTTCGACCTTGATCAGAACGTCCATCGATTCCTCATCTCCACGACAGGTCACCGGTTCACTCATGGGCGGTTTCAACAGGCAGGGAACCTCTCTTTTTCGGATTGCACAAGTTTCTGATCATCCACGTTTCCATGTCACAATCGCTCGGCAAGTGCAACCACTGACCCATTTTCTCAAACGGTTTCCCTTTTGGCAACCAGGCTGGATGCGGATACATCTGAGAAGAGGATATCAGTGGAAATTTTTGTGGATATGGGTCTTTACCGGAAATGGCAGGTGGTGTACTCTTGACGTTCAGAGTCCGTTCTGGATTTTATCAGGGGATCTGGATATTTCATGCAATGATTGCGGAATAGAAAATGTGTAAGCAAAACAATCCCCAGAGAATATTGATAGTCGATGACGTACCAGCAAACGTCAAGTTGTTGGCGGGTTTTTTGCATGGAAGTTATTCACTTTTTCTTGCGACAGATGGTGCGAGTGCCTTGGAAATTGCAGGTATGGAACATCCGGATCTGATTTTGTTGGACATCATGATGCCAGGCATGGATGGTTACAAGGTTTGTCAAGCTTTGAAATCTCATGGGAATACGAAAGACATACCGGTCATCTTCACGAGTGCGATGAACGATGAAGAGGATATATCCAGGGGATTGGCATTGGGCGCGGCAGATTATATCGTCAAGCCGATCAGAAAAAATATTCTTTTGGAGTGTGTCCGGAAGCATCTTGATGGATGATGCGAAAAAGTCAACCAACCACTTGTAATAAATATAACCGTCCGTGTCAAAAGAATCCGTCGGGATCTCCGGTGTTGATCAAGTAGTTGTATTGGCCATCCCCACATACTTTATGGAGTTGGTTTACTCTTTTCCTTGAATCAGCCTCGGTATCATTTGGCCCGGATACGTAGAACGGCTTGCCGTCCCTGCCAAATTGATACTGGGATGGGCAGAGATCTGATTCGATATCCCCCAGCAGCAATTTTCCAAGAGTAAAGTCCTGATGGGGTTTGAACCCAAGGGCATCGGCATACGACACAGCCGATTCCACAATTTTTCGAAGACAGGCAGGATGGACATGTTCCATTTCGTGCGATGTTTGCACCTTTTTGACAAGATCGTCATACTGAACTTTTGAAATGAAATTGTAAAAACAATCTTTCACGCCAAGACACCACGCATCAATCAAGAATACAGAGAAGGCGATTTCTCCGTTTGGCATCTTTCGGCTGAGGATCAGCTCTCCCATGCCCGTTTCAAACAAGTCAGGGTTCATCGGGCTTTCAAAAATGGGCATGTTCACAGCAATGGCAAACTTGCGAGCGACAGAAAAAATGCCCGCTCAGTAAAAACATTCGAGACGATACAGCATTTTCGCATGGTTCGGACTGTACACGCAACGCATGTCTTTTTCAATGGTACATCCGGCTGATCCCGGGAAGGGCAAGTCCCATGCGAATCCGGCATGGCCAATGTCGGCTGGCTCCAATACCCTTGACAGGGAATCCCATGTGGTACAGAATCCCGGGTTCCTCGGAAGATACAACTGTTTGACTGCGCAACAAAAGCCACACCCATTCTGGAAGCAGGGAATGACGCTGGAAAGCCAACCGGGTTCGGTCGGTATCGTGACCACCCACCATGCTGAATTATTCACCCGGGACAAGCCGCTCCCCCTGGATTGTGGTGCCACCCTGGGGCCGGTCGGCGTTGCTTATGAAACCTACGGCGAACTGAATGCGGACGTCTCCAATGCCGTACTGGTCTGCCATGCACTCTCCGGCACAGCCCATGCTGCGGGACGTCACCACCCGGATGATCGCCGTTACGGCTGGTGGGATGATTATATCGGTCCCGGGAAACCCTTCGATACCCGCAAATTTTTCATCATCAGCACCAACAATCTGGGCGGCTGCAATGGGACCACAGGACCTTCCAGCGTGAATCCCGCAACCGGCAAGCCCTACGGCCTGCGCTTTCCCATGATCACCTTGGGCGATATGGCCCGCCTGCAAAATGCCTTCGTGGACCATCTGGGTATCAAAAAACTCCTGGCCGTGGCCGGCGGCTCCATGGGCGGCATGATTGCCCTGCAATGGGCCTTGGATTATCCAGATCAGGTTGCATCGAGCATCATCATTGGCTCCACCCCCCGGCTCACCGCCCAGAACATTGCCTTCAACGCCGTGGCACGCCAAGCCATCATGTCCGATCCCCATTTCAACAATGGCGATCACTACGACGGCCCGCGTCCGGAAAAAGGGCTGGCCCTGGCCCGCATGATGGCCCACATCACCTATCTGTCGGAAAAAGGGTTGCACGAAAAATTTGGTCGCCGTCTCCAGGATCGGGAAAATCTCTCCTATGGCTTCGAAACCGACTTTGCCGTGGAGAGCTATCTGGCGCATCAGGGGTCATCCTTCGTGCGCCGCTTCGATGCCAATACCTACCTCTACATCACCAAGGCCATGGACTATTACGATCCCTTTCCGGATCCGGAAACCACGGCCAGACGGCTCCAACCGGTCACGGCCCGTTTTCTGGTCATGTGTTTCGATACCGATTGGCGTTTTGATACCAGCCGCTCCAAGGAACTCGTCAAAATTCTGAACTGGAACCGTAAGGAAGTGACTTTCCAGGAGTTTTCCTCTCCGCATGGCCATGATGCCTTCCTGCTGGATGCTCCGCAATACAAAGAGTCACTGGCCGGATTCTTGAACCGCCTTCTGGAAGAAACCAGTCGTCGGGAGACCAGAGTTGCCTGATTTATACAATACAAAGGCTCATGTCAGGGAGACGCCTGGTGCCTGATCTGCGCGTGGACCTGGAGGTGATCGCCGGCCTGGTGGCACCCGAGTCCCGGGTCATGGATCTGGGATGCGGCGATGGATTGCTGCTCGACCATCTGATTCGCAAAAAAAACGCCCGGGGTTTCGGTGTGGAAATTTCCCTGGAAAAAGTGCGGACCTGCATCGAACGCGGTGTCCCGGTCTATCACGGTGACCTCGATCAGGGTTTGTCGGACCACCATGACAACGCCTTCGACTATGTCATTCTGTCCCACACCCTGCAAACCGTCACCCGACCCCGCTTCGTCATCCAGGAAATGCTGCGGGTCGGCAAAAAAAGCATCGTTTCCATGCCCAACTTCGGCCATTGGCGCAACCGTCTGAGCCTGGCCATCGAAGGACGCATGCCCCAAAATCCGCAATTTCCCTTCGAATGGCACGATACGCCCAATATTCATGTCTGTACCATCCTGGATTTCCAGGATTTGTGCCAATCCATGCGTGTCCGGATCATCAAACAAATCCCCCTGGGTTGGGCGGGCAACCGACCCCAGGGAGTGTTCAAACGGTTTTTTTCCAACCTTCTGGTTCCCATGGCGGCGGCCAATTTGTTGGCTCCGATGGCTGTTTTTCTCCTGGAAAAGAGAGAGCCGTGAATCA
Organism: Magnetococcales bacterium; assembly: GCA_015228935.1. NCBI lineage: Bacteria > Pseudomonadati > Pseudomonadota > Magnetococcia > Magnetococcales > Magnetococcales bacterium. The sequence goes on from JADGCO010000009.1 coordinate 62,131, forward strand.
CCCGATCACCACCTTGTTTACCGAAAGCCAGATTCAGAAAAGAGTCGCGTCCCTGGCCGTTGAAATCGCTCCCCATCTGCAACCAGAGCCAATCCTGGTCGGACTGCTCAAGGGTGCCCTGGTGTTCACCGCCGATCTGTTGCGCGCCCTCTCCCGACTGGGAGTCAATCCCCTCCTGGATTGCATGCTCCTCGCCTCCTATGGCAAAAAAACCGTCTCCAGTGGCCATGTCCAAATCCATATGGATTGCACCCTGGATTTGACCGGTCGGCAGGTGCTGTTGCTGGAAGATATTCTCGACAGTGGTAACACCCTGACCTGTGCCGTGCAACGCCTGCGCGACAAGGGCGCGGCCCAGATTCTGACCTGCGTTTTGCTTGATAAACCCTCCCGCCGGCAAGTTCCCTTTGTCGCCGATTTTGTTGGTTTTTCCATTCCGGATGCCTTTGTAGTTGGCTACGGTATCGACTACGCGGAACGGTACCGGGAGTTGCCCCATGTGGCGGTCATGCGCACAGAGGCCCATGGGAATGAGTGATACAATGAGCTTTTCGACGCGGCGGCCTCTGGCCTGCCATGCCATCCTCTTCGATCTGGACGGTACCCTGGTGGATACCTCGCAGGATTTATGGCGGGCGCTGAATCATGCTGTTGAAAAACGTGGATTTTCCACCTTGAGCCATGCCCAGGTCCGTGATTATGTCGGCCATGGTGCCCGCTCCCTGCTGGCCAGGAGTTTCTGGGGCATGAACGCCTTGCCTCCGGAAATCGGTCAGGATGCCGATTTCGATCAAGCGCTGAAAGATTTTTTACTCCATTACGCCGCCCATCTGGCCGACCACTCCCGACCCTTTCCCCAGGTGATGGAAACCCTGCAACATCTTCGGCAGGAGGGATATCTGTTGGGTATCGTGACCAACAAGCCCCTGCACCTGACTCACTCATTGCTGGACCAGTTGGCCATGACCCCCTTTTTTTCCGCCGTGGTGGGTGGCGGTTCGTTGCCCCAGTTCAAACCGGAACCACAACCCCTCTGGCATGCCCTGGATATTCTGGGTGTTGCGCGGGAGCATGCGGTCATGGTAGGGGATTCGGAACCCGATGTCGCTGCGGCCCGGGCTGCGGGATGCCCGGTCGTGGCCGTCGCCTACGGATACAACAGTTGCATTCCGGTCCAGGATCTGCACCCGGACCGCGTCATTGATCACTTTTCACAGCTTTTGACCCACCTGGTCCGCGCCCCCCACAAAGGAACCCCATCGACATGACCAGACAACTGAAACTCGGCATCCCCAAAGGCAGCCTGGAAAAGGCCACCATGGAGCTTTTTCTCCAGGCCGGCTGGAAAATCGATACCCACTCCCGCAACTATTTTCCCTCGGTCAATGATCCCGACCTCTACTGCGCCCTGGTCCGCCCCCAGGAAATGGCACGCTATATCGTGGATGGTACCCTGGATCTCGGGTTGACCGGCCAGGACTGGATCATCGAACGGGATTGTCAGGATGAAGTCGCCGCCATCTGCGAGTTGGAATATTCCAAAAGCTCCAATAAACCCTGTCGCTGGGTCCTGGTCGTTCCCAAGGACTCCCCGATTCAATCCGTTGCGGACCTGCAAAACAGGAAAATTGCCACGGAACTGGTCAATTTTACTCAGAAATATTTGAAAGAACGCAATATTCAGGCCGATGTGCAATTTTCCTGGGGTGCCACCGAAGCCAAAGTGGTCGAAGGTCTGGTCGATGCCGTGGTGGAAATCACCGAAACCGGTTCGACCATCAAGGCACACGGCCTGCGCATTGTTGCCGACCTCCTCGAAACCCGCACCCAGTTGATCGCCAATAAAAATGCCCTGCGCGATCCCTGGAAAAAAAACAAGATTGACCAGATTGCCTTGTTGTTGCAGGCTGCCCTGGCGGCGCGACACCATGTCGTCCTCAAAATGAATGTCCCGGAAAATCTGGCCGAAGCCGTCGTCAAAACCTTGCCCTGTCTGCGGGCACCCACTGTGAGTCACCTCTATCGCACCGATTGGGTGGCCGTGGAAACCGTCGTCCATCGCAATCTGGTCCGCGACCTCATTCCCCGCCTCAAAGAATTGGGGGCTGAGGGTATTCTGGAATATGATCTGCAAAAGGTGGTATGATTTTCTTGGCAACCAACCTGGATGAACATGAAGCGGAGAATCCATGGATATAAAATTTGAAGGTCGAAATGTGGAGTTGGGTGACGAGCTGCGGGAGCGCATCAAAAAACGCCTGGAGGTCATGGACCAACGGTTTGGTCCCATCACCCATGCCCGTGTGACCGTGCAGAAGAATGCCCACAAAAATGAAGGACGTGCCGAGGTGACCGCCGTCCTCAACGTCGTTGGCAACACCCTTACCGCCAAAAAAGAGTCCGCCACCGTGGTTGCTGCGGTCAACGATGCCCTGGAAACCCTTGATCTGGAACTGAAACATTTCGTCGAAAAACACAGGGAACATCGCCGGTAGCCCCGTCTTCGCCGGTACCCTGCGGTATCCTGCCCTGAAGTTCGCGGTGTCACTTCCGAGCAGCAGGGCAATTCATGAACAAAGACAGAGGGAAACCTCTCCGATCCGTCAGGATTGGGTGGTTTCCCTCGCTGTTCCGGCTGTATGATATCTTTTGTTTTTCGACAGGGCAAATCCAGCCGGCAGTCGCACGAATCATGCGGGCTTGACCAGAGAGAGTATTGTTTTCTGCCCGATCTGCTCTGTGCAGGATGAAAGGCGTTAACCGGCTACATCGACGACAATGACCGGGACTGCATCGGGCGGATTTCAGGGGTCGGAATGGAACATGGGAACCGACCGGTCTTCAAGGGGGCAGAAGATCCTTGATCACCTGCAAGACCTGTTGGCGGGAAAAGGGTTTGGCCAGGGTACGGATGGCCCCGAAATCCCGGGCAATGCCGAGATTGTAATCGGCTTCCAGACCGCGCCCCCCGCCTGACATGGCGATGACCTTGATGGAAGAGTCCATTTCCATCAATTCGACAATGACCTCCACGCCATCTTTTTCTGGCATGACCATGTCGGTGATGACCAGGTCGGCGGAATTTTCACGATAGCGCTTGATTCCCAGCCGTCCATTGGGGGCCTCGACAACCACATGGCCGGCATCTTCCAGGATGACACGCATCAGTGCCCGGACGCCGACATCGTCGTCGATAACCAGAATGCGTGCCACTTGAGGATCCTTATCTCAATGCTGTTTTGTACCGGTCGGGATATGGTTGGATTCTGCCATTCCCTTTGTCAAGTGGTAAACCTTGATGGAGGCTTCTTTGACCTCTTCCAGCATCTCTTTTTTGGCGGTGACGAGACGCTCCCTGTCCACACGCAAGGATTTTGCCAACACCTTCAAGCTCTCCTTGCCATGGAAATGACGTTCGGCGATGGCCATCTTGAGATAATCATCCAGGGCCAGGAGAAGGATTTCCGGGTCTTGCAGGCGAAGATTTTTTTCTATCCAGGCAAAAGTGCGGCCCTGGGCCAATTCGCGCTGAATGGCCTCCATGGCGGCAGCGTGGAGCTGGTCATCCTCAGGGGAGAACCCGCTCTGGACGACCTGATGCCGCATGTGAATGTCATCATCACTGGCCATTGCTTGTTTCCACGGCAGGAATTTGGGATGTCAATTTTTTTTCGAGAAGGATCACGATGGGACTGGCCACGAAAATGGAAGAATAGGTACCGAACACCACTCCAATGAACAATGCCAGGGAGAAATCCCGGATGACCTCACCACCGACCAGCAGCAGAGAGACCAGAACCAGAACGACGGTCAGAGAGGTGATCAGGGTGCGGGAGAGGGTTTCATTGACCGCTGCATTGATGATGACGCTCAGGGGCTGCTTTTTGAGGCGCTTCATGTTTTCCCGGATGCGGTCGAAGACGACGATTGTATCGTTGATGGAGTAGCCGATCACGGTCAGGACAGCGGCCACGACCACCAGGGTAAACTCCCGGTGGAAGAGGGAAAAATAACCCACCGTGATGATGACGTCGTGGAAAAGGGCAATGACGGCACCCAGGGCAAAGCGAAACTCAAAGCGCCACCCCACGTAGGCCAGTATGGCAAACAGGGAGTAGAAGACCGCCATAAGGCCCTTCCAGGTCAGTTCCTTGCCAACCTGGGGACCGACATATTCCACGCGGCGCACCTCAATCTTGCCATTACCGGCCAGAGGTTGCAGCACCTGGGTCAATTTTCCGACCAGTTCCGATTGGACTTTTTCCCCTTCCATATGGCGTTCGACACGGATGATGACCTCTTCACTGCTGCCGAACTCCTGGATAACCAGCTCGCCCAGACCAAGTGGGGTCACATGCGAGCGGATGTCCTCGATTTTGGTGGGACCCGGAAAGCGCATCTGGATCAGGGTGCCACCGGCAAAGTCGATACCAAAATTGAGTCCCTGAAAAATGAAGGAGAGGACGCTGATAAGGATCAGAATCCCCGAGAAGGCAAAGGCGTAGTTTCGTATCCCAACGAAATCAATATGGGTCTTATTCCGAATCAGTTCCATGGACTCGCTCTTGCCTCCCAATGGATGTTCGCTGTTGCCCCGTCATTTCCGGGCGCGGACTGTGTTTTACAGCAAACGACTTGGACACTCGGTTTACGGCGCTGCGGCCTCATCATTTCAGGGTCGCAGGGTGCATTTTGTGGCAAACTTTTCAGGTACGCAGGCTTTTGGGACAACGGTATTTCAGGGTCATGGCAACAGAAAACGGGTCAGATACTCAGGCTCTTGGGACGGCGATTTTTCAGGATCAGGGCAACGCTGACGCGCGTCATGAACACGGCGGTAAACATGGAGGCGGCCAGGCCGATGAGCAGGGAGACGGCAAAACCCCGCACGGCTCCGGTGCCAAACTGATACAGCACCAGACAGGTCACCATTGTGGTGACGTGGGAATCGACGATGGTCAGAAAGGCCCGATCATAGCCATAATCGATGGCAGCCATGGGATTTTTGCCCAGGCGCAGTTCTTCGCGGATGCGTTCAAAGATCAAAACGTTGGCATCGACGGAGATACCCAGGAGCAGGACAGCGCCGGCAATACCCGGCATGGTCAACGTGGCCTGGAGCATGGCCAGGGCTGCCATGAGAATGAAGAGGTTGACCGCCACGGCCACATTGGCCAGCATGCCGAACCCCTTGTAATAAAAGCCCATGAAGAAGAGAACCAGGGCACCTCCCAGCCAGATGGCGGCCAGACCCTGGCGAATGGAGTCGTTGCCGAGGGTGGGACCGACGGTGCGTTCTTCCAGAATGGTAATGGGGGCTGGCAGGGCACCGGCCCTCAGGACGATGGCCAGATCGTGGGCTTCCTCAGGAGTGAAGCCACCACTGATCTGGGCGCGTCCTCCGTCAATTTTTTCGCGGATGACAGGTGCCGAGTAGACTTTGTTGTCGAGGATGATGGCCATGCGCTGTCCGACGCTTTCACCGGTCAACTGGCCAAATTTGCGCGCTCCCTGGCGATCAAAGGTGATCATGACGTAGGGTTCATTGTACTGCTGCTGGTCGATGCTGGCCCGGGCATCGGTGAGGCGGTCACCGGTCAGGACCGTGCGCCGTTTCAGGAGGTACGGCTGTTTGGTTTTGTGGCCGGTACGATCCACACGTTCTCCGTAGAGAAGGATGTCTCCAGAGGGGACCCGTCCGGCCAGGGCCGCATCCAGGTCGCCCTTTTCATCGACCATCTTGAATTCCAGACGGGCGGTACGACCGATCAGGCTTTTGGCGCGACCCGGATCATCCAGACCGGGTAATTGGATCATGATGCGGTCTTCGCCCTGTTTTTGGATGGTGGGTTCTGTGACTCCGAACTGGTCCACCCTGGAGCGGATGGTTTCAATGGCCTGATCCAGGGCCAAGCGACCGATTTCCTTTTTGTATTCCGGGGTCAACACCAGATGAAACGCCGTTTTGTCGGGTACCCAGGTCACGACCACATTGGGGAGCTGTTTGGTCAGGGGTTGGCGGATCTTGTCCTGATCGGCAGCGTTGCTCAATCCCAGCTCCAGGGTATCAACCCCGATCCTTTGCAGGGTGCGATGGGTCAGTTGTTCCGTGCGCATGACGAGGCGAACTTCATCGATGAGGTTTTCCGTGGTTTGTTCCACGGCCTTTTCCACTTCGACACGGTAGAGGAGGGCAAGACCACCTTGCAGGTCCAGCCCACGCTGCACGACCTGGGACGGCAACCAGCCGGGCCACCAGGCGGGCAACTTGCCTCCCAACATGGACGGCACGCAGTACAGGAGCGAAATCAGGGTGACCGCCAGGACCAGGAGTGGTTTCCAGAGGGGTAGTTGACGCATGCTGCTTCAGGTTCCCGTTGCAATTTCTTGATTTATGACTTGTCGATCTTGACGACGTTGCCGGTATTCTTCTCTTTGTCTTTGCTGTCTGGAGCATCCGCCGAAGGTGAACCGCTTTTGGCCGTCACGCTGGCGATTGTACTTCTTCGCACCCGGACACGCACGGGTTTGGGTGTCTTGCCGCCCACATCCACCTCGCCGATATCCAGTTGGATGACATCATCTTCGACCCGGTGAATACGGCCCATGATGCCGCCTCCGGTAACGACGGAGTCGCCGCGTTGCAGATTGGCGATCATGTCGCGATGCTGTTTTTGCTGTTTTTGCTGGGGTCTGATCAGCAAAAAATAGAAGACCGCGAACATCAGCACCATGAAAAGAATGTTCAGCATGGTGGCGCTGGCACCTCCCGGACCTGGTCCCGGACCACCGTTTTGGGCCAGTGCGGAATTGACGAGATCAAACATGGCCTCTCCCTTCTGCTCGTGATGGTGGCGGCTGCTGCCGATTGAACCGAAAGTCTGCACAGTCCGGTTCCTGGTCAGATCAACCCGCAAACCCTCATTTAAAGCACATTACCCGGTGCCACGTCAAACAAACTTCGGCAACCCGGACAAGCTTCCTGTGCTTGTGATTCATATGGACACGAAAAAATTTTTTCTGGCCATTCATGACGCGGCACGTTACTATGGTTCCATGACTGGACGCCAAGTTACGTTATCAGACCCATGATCAAGAGCTTTCGCTGTAGAGAAACCGGGAGAATCTTTCGGCGACACCACGCCAAATCTTTTCCACGCGAAATCCAGAAACGAGCCAAAATGCGACTTGATCGGATAGACGCAGCCTTCAATCTCCTTGATTTGCGTGTACCCTTTTCACACCAACTCGAAACTCTACAAGGAGATCGGCTGGGACAACACAGCATCCGCATCAATGATCAGTGGCGCATGTGTTTTGTCTGGAAGGATGGCGACGCATACGACGTAGAAATCGTGGATTACCACTAAGGGAACAAATCATGAGAGAGATTGCACTCATCCATCCGGGGGAACACCTTGCCGAATTTTTGGAAGAGTATCACATTACCCAATACCGTTTGGCCAAAGAGATCAACGTACCACCACGTCGGGTCAATGAAATCGTGCATGGCAAACGCAGCATCTCTGCTGACACGGCCTTGCGTCTTGGCCGATTTTTCGGAACAACACCAGAATTTTGGATGAATCTTCAAACCCATTATGCCCTGGAAGCGGAACGGGAACGGTTGTCCGACGATTTGAACGGGATCCATTCCGTTCAGGAGATCAATTCCGCTGCCACGCTGGCCTGAACATCCATCTGACCGGGTATTGTCGGATTCACGTTTCATGTGTTCAGATTGATCTGGATGGCATCCTCCCAATGGTGTTTCCGTGCCACTGCCCAGGAGTTGCCTCGACTTTGCCGACTTTGCCATAATTGGAATTTGCGTCGCATCAAAGGTTCCTGTTCGAAAATCGGACATGATTCGGATGTAAACATATGGGGCAATCTGGATGAACACACGGATGGTGCAACTCTGGGGCAGACCGATCCTGGCTTTGCTGGCTGGCGTGGTTGGCGTGGGGGGATTTGCGCCTGTTTCCGAGCCGGTATGGCTGATTCTGGCCATGGCTGTTCTCATTCGTCTGCTCGCCGGACTCTCCTGGCGGCGCGGGGCAGTGGTGGGATTTTGTTTTGGCCTGGGTCACTTTACCCTGGGTTTTTCCTGGCTGTTGACGAGTCTGCATGACAATGGCGGCATTTCCTGGATTCTATCCTACCTGATCCTTGTACTGCTGGCTGCAGTCATGGGCATGTATCCTGCCTTGTTTGGGGGATTGCTTGCCGTGAGTGTTCGCCGGCCTTTGCCGACCCTGTTTGCTGCGCCGGCCTTGTGGACCCTGACCGAATGGCTGCGCACCTGGCTCTTTACCGGATTTCCCTGGAATCTGGCCGGATATGCCTGGTCACCCCGGGAAACGATCCTTCAGATTGCCGATCTGGGCGGGGTATTTCTTCTCACCTGGTTGACGGTTTTTGTGGGTGCTGCCCTGGCGGTTCCCTGGCGACGACCGGTTCCCTGGCTGGAATCTTTTCTGGCTTTGGTCTTGGCAGTGACCCTCCTGACCGGTGCCCATGGCTATGGCGTCTGGCGTCTTGACCACCTTCACCAGCTCATGGCTGCACCCGGAACCACCCCCCTGCGGGTTGCCCTGGTTCAGGGCAACATTCCGCAGATCACCAAATGGGTGCCGGAAAATCAAGACCAGACCATGAAAATCTACCTGGATCTGACCCGCACTCTTGTGCCCCCCCTGGACCTGGTAATCTGGCCAGAGACCGCTGTGCCGTTTTTTCTGCAACTCAACACGTCCTATCAAGAGCGTATTGGACGCATCAGTGCCAAAATCGGCGCTCCCATTTTGACCGGTGTTCCCACCGCCAACCCGGAACAACACAACGGGCAACGCACCTGGCGTTTTTTCAACAGTGTTGTCCTGATGAACGAAACCGGTACCATGGACCGTCGCTATGACAAGCATCACCTTGTTCCCTTTGGTGAATTCATTCCAGCCCGCTGGATGGTACCCAGATCCATCGAAAAACTCACCGGTGGCGGCGACGATTTCATTCCCGGTCCTGGTCCTTTTCCTCTTCCTTGGGAAAAGGGAGATTTGGGTATTCTGATCTGTTACGAAACCATTTTTCCGGAAGAGGTGCGGCAACTGGCGGAGGCCGGTGCCCGTTGGTTGATCAACGTGACCAACGATGGCTGGTTCGGGGAGTCAGCCAAACCTCAACATCTGGCCATGGCTCGCATGCGGGCCGTGGAAAACCGACTTCCCATGCTTCGGGTTGCCAACACCGGCATTTCGGCGGCCTTCGATGCCATGGGTCGGGAGGTGGTTCGCATTGCACCCAACCAGAGGGACCACATCCAGGCAACCATTCTGCCGGGACCGACCGGTTCAACGCTCTATCGGCGTACCGGTTCGGCCTGGATTCTGGCTTTTGCCTTCATGGTGCTGCTTGCCCGGCTCAGCGACCGTCCGCCACCTGTTACCGATCCGGTTTGATCTTATTTCCGACTCCAATGCATGTGTCCAGGATTCATGATGAAAATCCGTTTTATCAATGATTTCTGCCGGGGCATGCTGCTTCCCGGTTTCCTGTTCTTTGGTGGGTGCAATTTGCCGGTTAAGCAGGTGACCGGGCCTGAACTTTCTTCGGAAAGTTATTTTGATCCCAGCAATAATTCAGTTGGCATGGGAAGCGTAACAGATGGTGCGGACGTGGAGAATGATGAGAGCAGCCATGCCAATCAGGACTCCAATCTTGAATTGATTCAAGATGACCGGTTGCCACGCGACCGGCTGGCCGATACAAAAATGGAAGAGACCATCAAACGTTTTTTCCAGGAGCGGGTCACCACCCCGGAAGAATATGTCCATGTCGATGTCTGGGAAGGACGGCTTCTGCTGACTGGCCACCTGAACAATCCCACACCAGACTTTCAAAAAACTCTGCGTCGTTTTCTGCGTGCGCGTCCCCACATTCGAATTCTGTACGATCACACACAAACGATGCCTGTAACCAATTCCTTTCCCTTTTCGCAAGCATCCCAGGCATCCTCTGTACGTCATTCACTTTCCCGAGAACCTTTACCATCCGTTCAGGTACCAACGAACGTGGCCCCGGCGGACCTCACCGGTATTGAAGAACGCCTGGCCATGGCTCGGGGTATCCGTCCGGCCAATTATCGTTGGCGTATCAAAGACAATACGGTCTACCTCCTGGGACGGGCTGTCAGCCAGACCGAACGCGATATCGTCGTGAATCTGTTTCAAAAAGCACCAGGTGTTTTGAAGATTGAGGATTATATCCAGATCAAGGGGGAGTAAAAAATCGAATACACCATCGGCAAATCAGAATCTTGATTGGACACGACTGAATCATTTGGCCATTGAATTTTCCAAAGCCGAAGATTTTTCGGGCTTTGTGGAAATTTTTTTGGTCGTGTGCTTCCTGAGTGATGCTTTGATGATTTTAATATATTATATATATTATTAATTAAAATAAATTTTTCCATAAATTGAATCCGTGCTTGCAAAATATTGCTGATCACCCCGATTTCAATGTATGCTATAAATAAATATTTGTCACGATCAATACAATAAATGGTTACAATCTTGTGACATTTTTGTTGCAAAAAGTCGGATGGTGTTTTAAGGTTTAATATTGAGGCGTGGAAGCGTCACCCCATTTCGGGAAGGAACTTACATATGGGTGCGATAGAAGGCCATGATGCGGATCAGATGGAGTACTTCGACGACGACGAGAGTCGAGTTGGCAAACCATCGGAATCCAAGGAAGCTGTCCCACACGCCGTCACCTTGGGTCGTCCTTGGAAAATCATCTCGGTCGATGATGAAGAGTCCGTCAACACCTTGACCCAGTTTGTCCTCAAAGGGTTTGTTTTTGAAAACAGGGGTCTTGATATCGTCACAGGAAGTTCCGGGATGGAAGCCAGACGCCTGCTGGTGGAACATCCGGATACAGCCGTCATCCTGCTCGATGTGGTCATGGAGTCAGACAGCGCCGGCTTGGATACAGTTCGTTATATACGCGATGTATTAAAAAATCCATTCATCCGTATCATCTTACGTACCGGGCAACCCGGATTGGCACCCGAACCAGATGTCATTGCCAATTACGATATCAACGACTACAAAGACAAGGTTACTCTCAGCAAGCAGGGACTGGTCACCTCCATCACGGCCTCACTCCGAGCCTACAGAGATTTGCGCACCCTGGATATGACGCGCAAAGGCTTGAAAAAAATTATTGACGCAACCGGCAATTTGTTTGAGCCTCAATCCCTGCGCAACCTGGCCTCGGGTATTCTGACCCAGTTGTCCTCCTTGATCGGCCTGGAAGAAGATCGGAACGTACATCAGACCTCCAGCCTTGCCTTTACGGAAAAACGTGGCAAACATATTGTTTTTGCAGGTTCTGGACGCTACGAAAATGCCATTGGATCAACCCTCGAACAACTCATCAATGGCGAGGTGATCAAGCAGATCAAGGAAGGAATTCAATCAAGGAAGAGCATTTTTTTCAACAATTCCTACCTGGGGTGCTTTCAATCAAAGACAGGCCGTGACAATTTTGTCTTTGTCGAAGGGGGGCAGCCCCTGGATGCTTTGGAAAAAGATTTGCTTGAGGTGTTTTCGACCAACGTCTCTCTTGCCATCGACAATGTTTTTCTCAATCGTGAAGTCTTGAATACCCAGAAGGATGTCACGTTCACTTTGGGTGAGGTGATTGAAGTCCGCTCGCATGAGGCCGGTCAACATGTCCGACGGGTAGCGGAAAGTTCACGTTTGCTTGGCTCGAAATGCGCCCTGTCAGAGAAAGATATTGATGTTTTGACCATGGCTTCGCCACTTCATGATCTTGGAAAAATTGCCATTCCCGATACCATTTTGAACAAACCTGGGAGATACGATGATGAAGAGAGACGCATCATGGAGCAACATACGGAGATTGGTTACAACATTTTAAAAGAGTCCAAACGTTCCATTCTTCAGGCCGGTGCCATCATTGCCCATGAACATCACGAAAGATGGGATGGGAACGGTTATCCGCGACGCCTCAAAGGCAAGGAAATTCATGTTTTTGGTCGCATCACGGCCATTGCCGATGTCTTTGATGCCCTCTCGCACAAACGTTGCTATAAAGACGCCTGGCCCCTGGACCAAATCATCGATTTGTTCAAAAAGGAGCGTGGCCGACAGTTTGATCCGGAATTGATTGATGTTTTCATGAAAAATATTCAGGACATTGTCGAAATTCAAAGCGCATTCAGGGATTCGGGCACTTGAGGAACAGAGCCGGCAGAGTCAACAGGCGACTCTGCCGGCCTCATGACTGGTATGCATTGGACGCGACCCGGGAAGGCCACGTCGCTGGGGGTGTCACCCTCAAAGGATGACAACTTCCGGGGTGCCCCTGTGGTGCGCAACCCCACAACCATCTGGTACGGGCCAATAGACTCTGCCCCAGGCAGAATCAAACCCACACCGGCGTCCATGGCGCGGACGACCTGTCGGCAGATGTTGACTGCCATGTTCGGGAAACTTCGAGAACCAGAGGCCGGTAAATCCATCATGCACTGCAAAAGACACACCGTCCCTCTTTCTCCCTGTCTGTTTTACACTGCCTTCCTTTCAAGAGGAATATGGAATTTAGCGCACCTCCTTCCGTAGAAATGGACGTGAACAAGATCCAACTGGCCATGTAAATCCTTTTCTCCCGTTACCAAAGAGGGTTTACCAATGAGGGGCGAGCAGAACAAAACCTTGCCAGCAAATGAAGGGACTGTTCTGGCCTTTGCCCTTTTGTAAACTTGGAGTGATCGTGTGGGAAAAAGTTCCATTTTGATTTTTTTTTCCGGACGACATCACCCGCTTCGTTCGTCCACACCTGCAACGTTTCACGCTTGGCAAACAGTACTTGTGCTTCACCCGGGCAGGCGGGTAGGGATCTGACCAGAATCATGGTTGCAGCCGCTGGGTGACGGGGTATAACCTGTCTGTCATGCGTTTTCAGGCATATTCAGGGGAGAGATGGATTGACATGGGCGATCATGACAATGGCTACAAACGGCTTTTTTCTCACCAGACCATGGTCCGGGATCTCATGCTGGGATTCGTCAAAGAGGCCTGGGTCAAAGAGGTCGATTTTTCCACCCTGGA